>JAJXTM010000244.1 GCA_021783875.1 Bacteroidota bacterium | reverse complement strand
AGTTTTATTAATGGATACCATAGAGGTTCCGGCATCCAATTTTTTGTAAGGCCAGAAACACCATCCTATGTTATTTTTTTCTAACAGGCTGCGAAACGAAGAGATCCATTGATCCTTATTCTCTCCGGATTCTCCTAACCAGATAGGAACATTATATTTATTGCTGAAATCGATATACTCTTGAATTACGGATTGAGTTGTATCGCTCCAATATTTATGGAAAGTATAAATTGATTTTGAATCAAAAGGCTTACCGAAGATTTTAAAGTTAGAATCCCATTGCGCACCGCCGAGAATGACTATATGATTAGTATCGACTTCTCTGATAGCGCTTGTAATTTTTTTATATAAAGGTTCAAGGTGTTTATTAAGTTCTTCGGTATTAAAGAAGGGAGCTATAGGTTCGTTTAACAGGTCATACCCGATAACAATCGATTCGTTTTTATATCGATCTGCGATTTTTTTCCAAAGCTCTGCGGTTAATTCCTGACTTGTATTATTTTCAAAAAGAAAAGGATACCCGTAACCATCATCAATATTATCCCCGGTTTGACCACCCGGAGCGCAGTGCAAATCGAGAATGACCCAAACATTATATTCTTTACACCAGGATATTACACTATCGAGATATTTGAATCCTTCATCATACCATTCACCGGGATGCTGATCACTTAAAAATAATTTATAATCAAACGGAACGCGGACGGAATTCAATCCAGATTCCTTTATCAGCTTAATATCTGCTTTTGTAATATATTGACTTCGAAATGTCTGCCAAAATTTTGCTGCGTCTGCCGGTCCGATTAATTCAGAGATTACATCATTGATAAGTCTATAAGAGTTTGCAGTTTTGAATTTGAACATATAGCCTTCCGGCTCAAGCCAATTTCCTAGGTTGATACCTTTTAAAAGAATCGGCTTGCCTTGATAGATTATTTCTTTTCCGTTTGTTGAGACAAAATTATTTCCCTGAGGAAAAGCTTCTCCGATTAATAGGAGAAGAAATAACGACAAGACTAGTTGATAGTATTTTGAAATGTACATAATTTTTACTCAGCCTCATTCAATAAAATAATTTGCGAGTTAATGAATCATTTTTTTGCTAAAAACATAGATTGAAGCGGCAAACTCGGCATTACACCAGGAAAGCGGCGATGCTTCGCTGCAATCGGATTCATTCAGATAAATTCTTTCCGGCATTAGATTATAGGTATTGCTGTTTTTGATCATCCAATCAATATGTTGTTTTGCAAGAGATAATTTACCGTATAAAGATTGATATTGTGAAGCGGCAGCGGTTGTAAAAAAGAAAACATCC
Organism: Bacteroidota bacterium; assembly: GCA_021783875.1. Taxonomy (GTDB): domain Bacteria; phylum Bacteroidota; class Ignavibacteria; order Ignavibacteriales; family Ignavibacteriaceae; genus FEN-1297. Next base: position 3,064 of record JAJXTM010000244.1, on the reverse strand, counting down.
CCGCCATAATTTGATAACCAAGCATTGTCCAGAGCTTCAAAATATTGGATACCGCCGTTTTGTTTTGAGGTACTATCTTCAATAAACTCATTTGTTTGGGTAACCAATAAATTATTAGGATAGCCCCATAAAATTCCGAAGTTTAATGAAGTATCCCAAAGGAATAGAGTATCATTAGAGGCAGTAGAGATACTATAATTTCCTTCAGCTTTTACGCCGTGAAATCTTAACGCACATAAAGCATTTCTTTTAGTATCAAAAAGTTTATTTAATGAATTTGAAATTGTTTTAGATGCTTCAAGATATTTCTTGGAGATAGAGGCATCATTAAATTTGAATGCAATATCAGAAGCAGTTTTCAAAGCGGCTGCGCAAGTCATATTAGTTGAAGGTAAGTAACCCGTCCATTCAACAATACCGCCTTCGTATAATAAACCAGATTTATCCAAATGATTTACTAAAAAATCTGCCAGCTCATAAATGAATTTCTTATTAACAAGCCATACTTTTTTTGCTTTATAATAATCGTTGACTAATTGGATAAAATACCCATTCGCATCCCACTCAGGTTCATTATAGCGCGCGCCGCTGCCGGCGTCTATAGCTTTGCCGTAGGCATCATATCTCGCAAAGAATTCACCAATACTTTTTTTCGGAATATTATTATTTCCCCAAAAAGAAATTATTGATTTTGCTTCTTTATAATGACCTGTCATCATGAAAACTCTAGCACACATCATAGCATCGCGGGGATAGAGCTGGGGCATATTTTCCGTAACAAACTCTCCTGTTATGTCTGCGGGAATTTGACCATTGATGCAAGCTGATTTAACTGCATATAAAGATCCTTTAAAATATTGTAGATATCTTTTTGCTTCTTTAAAGGTTGAGTTAAACTTAGGAAGCCCTCCGAGACTAAGCCATTTATTCCAATATTCATGAGCTGTTTTTTGTAAATCTTTTTGGTGATGTAAATACTCTAAAGTTGATTTTATCTCTTTAATAGAATTTCCTGCGGCTATTATTATCTCATCCCCGTTGGTTATATTTATTGACGAATCACTAACTTCAACATTAGAAGGATTTTTATTTGATAAAACAGCTAAATAAAAACCATTTGACCACTCAGCTATGGCTATATTATTTTCAACATTAAGTGAAATTAGAGTTGTTATTTGTCTTGTAACAATTGTCTTTCTAAGAATCAAATTGAATTTATTGCCTGGTAATATCTTTTTGTTTTCAAGATGTAAAGAAAGAACTGCGGCATTTTGAGGAAGAACAAAGCAATCAACTTTTTCTACGAGTCCGTTAGAATAATTTGTGCTGGTTTCGGTGGTGCAAAAATTCTTCATTCCTATTTTACTAGATGAACTATATTGTACACCGGAAATTTCAAACGAGGATGAAGCAATATAGTCGTGCGTATAATTTCCGAAATAAAAATGCTGAATTCCCTTGCACTTTGTACGTTTGGTAATTCGCTGATCATCGGAATAAACAAGGCACATATTTCCGTTGCCTAAAACAGAATATCCTTTCCATGGTTGTTTAGTGGTTTGGGAAAATGCATTTTGGGAGGATAATAACAAAGAGAAGATGATAAATAAAATTGATTGTATAAATGTGGTAGACTTAGTCATATTACTTATTATTAAAATAATCCGCGAAACATCGATACTCTCAATATCGGGTGTGAAAGATTAACTTTGAAAAGCAGCTTTCTTAGCTGCTTTGTCAATTTCATTCCAGATTAATGCGCTAGCGCCTAGCACAGCTGTATTTCCGTTAGTTAATTTTGATGGTAAAAGCTTAACTTTATTTTTAAAAATATTGAGAAGATTTTCCTCAAAATATTTTTTTGTCGGTTCTAGGATTAAATTGCCCGATAAAGCCAAGCCGCCGAAAAGGATAATTGCTTGCGGGCTGAAATGAGCCACAGTATCTGCTAATTTAATACCCAAGACTTTCCCGGTAAAATCGAATGCTTCCAAAGCAATTTTATCACCTGCAAGAGCGGAATCAGAAATCATTTTTGAAGTTAAATCGTTAAAACTAATATCGCGAAGAGAGCTATTCTCCAAAGAATTAGAAAGCAATTCGAAAACAGTTCTTTTAATGCCGCTTGCAGAAGCATAAGTTTCAAGACATCCTTTTCTGCCGCAGCCGCAAATTCTTCCGTTAACGTCAAAGATAGTATGCCCGATTTCGCCGGCAAAGCCATCAGCTCCGTAGAGTAATTCACCATTAGCAACTATACCGCTGCCCAATCCCGTCCCAAGGGTAATAACAATAAAATCTTTCATACCCTTAGCTGCGCCGAATTCATATTCACCGATAGCAGCAGCATTTGCATCATTAGTAATAGCGGTGGGAACATCAAAATACTGCTGCAAGATTTCTACAACATTGACATAACCCCATTTCAAATTAGGCGGATATTCAATTGTACCTTTATAATAATTTGCATTAGGTGCGCCTATTCCTATACCGATGAAATTATATTCTTCTTTTATTTTACTATAAAACTCTTTTATCTCTTTACTAAGGCGGTCAAACAATTTTTCAGCAGGTTCAAAAGAATTCGTCGGGATAGAGGACTCTATAATGCAGACTCCATTTTTATCTATAAATCCAAAAGCCGTATTAGTGCCGCCAATATCAACACCAAGAGTAACATCGAGTTTAGGCATTCTTAACCTTTAATTTTTTGAAATTTGGGATGTGACCTTTCATTCCATAATATGAGATAAACATATAACATAAAACCGGCAGAATGAAAGCATGATGAATTCCGATATTATCTGCAATAAAGCCCTGAATTACCGGAATAATCGCACCGCCGACAATAGCCATACAAAGGATTCCGGAACCCTGACCGGTATGTTTTCCCAATCCGTCTATTGCTAAAGTAAAAATAGTCGGGAACATGATAGAATTAAACAAACCGACAAGAAGGATAGACCACATAGCAAGATTGCCGAAAGAAAGCATAGAAGTGATAACTAGAATAGCTGCGGCAATTGCATTGATTGAAAGTACCAAACCCGGTTTTATTTTTCTT
>JAJXTM010000243.1 GCA_021783875.1 Bacteroidota bacterium | reverse complement strand
CTTGCGGTTATTTTACTGATCCGGCTAGGGAATGTTCTTGTGCTCCTCAGCAAATTCAAAAATATATGGGAAAAATTTCAGGACCGCTTCTTGACCGAATTGATATTCATATTGAGGTTCCAGCCGTGAAATATAAGGAATTGTCTTCTCAAATTAAAACCGAATCTTCGACAGAAATAAGAAAACGAGTTATCAATGCAAGAGAAATTCAAATTAATAGGTTTGCTGAATCAAGAAATATATATACAAATGCAGATATGGGTTCTAAAGAAGTAAGACAATTTTGCAAACTTGATACTGCTAGCGCAGAATTACTAAAAATGGCAATGACAAAACTTGGACTTTCAGCAAGAGCTTATGATAGAATTCTTAAGGTAAGCAGAACAATTGCCGATCTTGATAATTCAGTAAATATTTTTCCCCAACACATTAGTGAAGCTATTCAATACAGAAGTTTAGATAGAGAGTTATGGAAACATTAGGGCAATAATTAGTCAAATAACAAAAAAACGATGAAAATGACTCTATTTTACTCCGTAATTAAATTTTTTATTTGCATTTTTCTTTAAATAAAAATATATTTGTGGCTCGTTTGAAAAACCGGGCGGACGCCGGAGTTGGAGAGCCGGGGCGGACTGTAAATCCGTTGGCTTACGCCTTTGGGGGTTCGAATCCCTCGCCGCCCACTGTTCTATTTTTTTTGTTCTTTCAGAAAATGAAATGAAAACTGCAGCTTAAAATTCTATTTAATATTATTTATTTAGATTTTTAATCTTGCGGGAGTAACTCAGTTGGCTAGAGTCACAGCCTTCCAAGCTGTTGGTCGCGGGTTCGAGTCCCGTCTCCCGCTCAAGCAATAAATAATCTTTTGTTTATTGCTGACGTAGCTCAGTTGGTAGAGCACATCCTTGGTAAGGATGAGGTCACCGGTTCAATCCCGGTCGTCAGCTCAAAAATAGTTGCTAAATTTTTTATAATTGATTTAGTATAACAATTTATCGGGTTACAGAAACCTTAAAAACTTCAAGTTAAAAATTAAGTTAAATTTATGCGAGAAATAATAACCTTAGAATGTACAGAGTGTAAAAGAAGAAATTACACATCTACGAAAAATAAAAGACTTCATCCTAACAGAGTTGAATTTAAAAAATACTGCCGTTGGGACAAAAAAATTACTGTCCACAAGGAAACTAAATAATTCATACGTCAGTAGCTCAATTGGCAGAGCAGCGGTCTCCAAAACCGCAGGTTGGGGGTTCGAGTCCCTCCTGACGTGCGGCTTAATCTATCGGAAAGTTTTATGAAAGAAAAAATAATAGCTTTTTTTGACGATGTCGTTAAAGAAATGAAAAAAGTAACCTGGCCTACCATGGAGGAACTTAAAGAATCAACCACGGTTGTTATTGTTACTTGTTTGCTTCTTGCAAGTTTTACTTATCTTATTGATATGGTTATAACCCAAATATTTAAAGGAATTTTCTAAAAAATGGAACTTAAATGGTATGTGGTTCGAACTTTTTCCGGACACGAAAATAAGGTTAAGACTCATATTGATACTGAATTGAAAGATAATGAACGTCTTAAAGCAAAAATCGAAAATGTTCTGGTTCCAATGGAAAAAGTCTTTGAAGTAAAAGACGGCAAGAAAAAAAGCAAAACTAAAAATTTTTTTCCTGGATATATATTAGTTCAAGCTGATTTAGATAATCAGGTTAAAGATTTTATTCTTAATACTCCTTCTGTAATGGGCTTTTTAGGAACAAAAGCGAACCCTAACCCTCTGCAACCCGAAGAAGTTAAAAGAATTGTTGGTAGAATTACACAGGATGAAAATAGTGAACGAATGGAAACTATTTTCAGAAATGGTGATTTAGTTAAAATAGTTGATGGTCCTTTTAATAATTTTAGCGGTACAATTCAAGAAGTTAATGAAGAAAAAATGAAAATTAAAGTAATGGTTTCAATTTTCGGCAGAAAAACTCCCGTTGAAATTGATTTCGTTCAAGCAGAATTAGAAAAATAAATAATTTTTTTATAGGTAAATATTATGGCAAAAAAAATAACAGGTTATATTAAATTACAAATTCCTGCTGGTAAAGCTAATCCCTCTCCTCCAGTTGGTCCTGCCTTAGGTCAAAAAGGCGTGAATATTATGGAATTTTGTAAACAATTTAATGCTAGAACATCGGATAAAGACGGCTTAATTATCCCGGTAGTAATTACGGTTTTTTCTGATAAATCTTTCATCTTTATTACTAAAACCCCTCCTGCGGCAGTTTTGTTATTGAAAGCGGCTAAAGTTGAAAAAGGATCTGCCGAACCTCATAGAAATAAAGTTGGAAAAGTTTCAAAATCTCAGGTAAAAGAAATTGCTCAAATGAAAATGCCAGATTTAAATGCTTTTGATGTTGATCACGCTATGAGTATGGTTGCAGGTACTGCCCGCAGTATGGGTATAACGGTTGAAGATTAGTAACAAACTTAATTTAAGCTAAAAGGAATTTAAACGATGCAAAAATCTAAAAGAAATAAAGTATTGTCTAAAACTTATGACAAGAATAAGGAATATTCTATTGAAGAAGCTATCAAAATTTTAAAAAGCAGCTCTGAAGTAAAGTTTGTTGAAACCCTTGATTGTGCTATTAGATTAGGAGTCGATCCACGTCATGCTGATCAAATGATTAGAGGTACTGTTTCTCTTCCTAATGGAACAGGAAAAGAGGTTAAAGTTCTAGTCATTGCTAAAGGATCTAAAGCTCAGGATGCCTTAGACGCAGGTGCAGATTTCGCAGGATTTGAAGAATATCTGGAAAAAATTAAAAGCGGCTGGTCTGATATAGATGTCATTATCGCTATGCCGGATACCATGGCTGAGCTTGGAAAACTTGGTAAAGTTCTTGGTCCTAAAGGACTTATGCCAAATCCTAAGAGTGGGACTGTTACTACTGATGTAGCTAAAGCAGTTAAAGAAGTTAAAGCCGGTAAAATTGAATTTAGAGTTGAAAAAGCCGGTATTGTTCATACTTCTCTTGGAAAATTAAATTTTGAATCCGAAAAATTAACAGAAAATACAAAAGCCTTTCTTAATACAATAATTAAAATGAAGCCTTCTTCCGCTAAAGGACAATATATTAAGAGTCTATATTTGTCCAGCACAATGGGTCCCGGACTCAAAATTATTAGGGATGAAGTGGCTAGTTAAAATAAAAAAAGTTTACGCACTCAAAATAATAGCTTCTAACCGACTCGATTAATTAAAATCTGGTATGGGAATAAAATGAATAAAAATGAAAAATCAGAAGGCATTTCTAAAATTGTAGAAATGATAAACAGTTCTTCGGCTGTGTTTATTACAGATTTCAGCGGAATTAACGTTGCGGATATTACTAATATCCGGAATGAATTCCGTAAAGAAGGCGTCAAATATAAAGTTATTAAAAATACTTTATTTAAGAGAGCCATTGATGAAACAGGTAAGTATACTCTGCTAAAAGAACATTTAGTAGGCATGGCAGGTTATGCATTCGCATCTCAAAACCCGGTTGCACCTGCGAAAATTATCAAAAAATATTTTGATGATAAACAAAAATTAGCACTTAAAGCTTGCTATATTGAAGACCAATTTTATAATGGGAATCAATTAAATCAGTTAGCAACTCTTCCGACAAAGAGTGAAATAATCGCCGGAATATTGGGTAGCTTAAATGCTCCAGCATCCGGAATTGTCGGCGCTATTAATGCGGTCTTTAGAGATTTAGTCAGTGTTATTGACGAAATTTCGAAAAAACAGGCTGCATAATTTTTAATTAAGTATAAAACATTAGGAGATACAAAATGTCAGAAAAAGTTGTAGAAATTGTTGAGAAAATAAAAGGACTTTCCCTTTTAGAAGCTGCTGCTTTAAAAAAAGCACTTGAAGAAGAATTTGGTGTTACCGCTTCCGCTCCTGTAATGGTTGCTGGCGGCGCTCCAGCTGCTGCTGCTGCACCAGTTGAAGAAAAAACCGAATTTGACGTTATCTTAAAAGCTGCTGGTGAAAAGAAAATTAACGTAATTAAAGTTGTAAGAGCTCATACAGGTTTAGGTCTAAAAGAAGCTAAAGATCTTGTTGATGGCGCTCCAAAAACAGTTAAAGAAGCCATTTCCAAAGATGAAGCTGAAAAACTCAAAAAAGAGTTTGAAGAAGCTGGCGCTACTGTAGAAGTAAAGTAAATCATATTTTAATGCTCGGATCTATTTTTAAGTGATAAGCCGGAGAAATCCGCCTTATCGCTTTTTATATTTTGTAAGTATATATAAGATTGATGGTTAAGAAAATGAATTTGAAAATTAATTGGAGGTTCAAAATTGGATAATAAAAGAATTTCCTTCAGCAGAATTCCTTCTGTTGTTGAAGCGCCTGATTT
>JAJXTM010000242.1 GCA_021783875.1 Bacteroidota bacterium | reverse complement strand
TTCATTGCAGCCAAATTCAGGCGCTCAAGGTGAATATTCAGGACTAATGGTTATTCGAGAATATCATTTAAGTAAAGGACAAGCAAATAGAAATGTTACATTAATTCCTTCTTCTGCACATGGTACTAACCCGGCAAGTGCTGTTATGGCAGGAATGAAAGTTGTTATTGTGAATTGTGATACTAAAGGTAATGTTGATCTAAATGATTTGAAAAGAAAAGCAGAGCAATATAAAGATAACCTCGCTGCTTTAATGATAACCTATCCTTCAACTCACGGTGTTTTTGAAGAAGAAATTCAGGAAATTTGCAATATCATTCATATTAATGGCGGACAGGTATATATGGACGGCGCAAATATGAATGCTCAGGTTGGTCTAACTAGTCCCGCAATGATCGGAGCTGATATTTGTCATCTAAATCTGCATAAAACATTTGCAATCCCTCACGGAGGAGGCGGACCTGGGGTAGGACCTATCTCCGTTGCATCTCATTTAGCCCCTTTTCTTCCTACTCATGTCTTTGCTGATCTTGGATATGAGAAGGGGATTACAGCCGTTTCTTCAGCTCCATGGGGCAGCGCTGATATACTAATAATTTCCTATTCCTATATTAAAATGATGGGCACCGAAGGTTTAACTAATGCAACTAAATTTGCAATTCTGAATGCTAATTATATTAAGTCAAAACTTGATAAATATTATCCTGTATTATATCTAAATAAAAAGGGAAGGGTAGCTCATGAGTTAATCTTTGATATGAGAAATTTCAAGACTACTGCACATATCGAAGTAGAAGATATTGCAAAAAGATTAATGGATTATGGTTATCATGCCCCAACCGTTTCATTTCCGGTTGCAGGAACACTAATGATTGAACCTACTGAAAGCGAATCAAAGAAAGAACTGGATCAGTTTTGTGAAGCATTAATTTCTATTCGTGAGGAAATTGAAGATATCGAAACCGGAGTTTCTGATATCCAAGATAATCCGCTCAAGAATTCTCCCCACACTGTCCGGGCTATCGTTTCAGATGAATGGAGCCATGCATATTCAAGAAAGAAAGCAGCCTTTCCTACTGATTCGACAAAACAAAATAAATTTTGGCCGACTGTCGGACGTATTAATAATGCTTATGGAGACAGAAATCTTGTATGCAGTTGTGACCCTATCTCTGATTATATAGAAGAAAAACTATCTTAATAATTTATTAGAAAACATTAATGTTCTCAAATCAAGACTTTATTTCTCCGGTTTGGAATGCTTAAATATTTTACTTTAATAGTTTTGCTCGGAATCCTTTCTACTCAAACATACTCCCAGCAGATCGATTCTTCAGTTTATCGCGGAGACTATTCTATAAGAATTGATTCAATTGTCATTACAGGGAATAAAATAACTAACCCGGATGTTATTTTAAGAGAATTGACTTTCTCATCTAAAGATACTGTTAATAAAAAGATAATATTATATAATCAAGATAGGATATTCAGTCTTGGAATATTTACAAGGGTAAACTTAATTCCGGTAAGACAAGATTCATTAAATTTCCTTTATATTATTGTTGATGAAAGCTGGTATATTTACCCTCTTCCGTTTGCTCAAATTGTCGATAAAGATTGGGGGAAAATATCTTATGGCTTTTACCTTTTTATACGTAATTTCAGAGGTGAAAACGAAACTTTGTATGCAACCGCAGCTTTTGGTTATGATCCTTTCCTTAATATTTCTTATAACCGTCCATATCTGTTCAGATCGCAAAACATTTACTTCAATATGCAGCTTTCATATCAAAATTCTGTTAATAAGAGCCAATTTGCTGAACAGCTTTATGGGAGTAGCTTTAAGCAAAAATTTATTAATGGGCTGGTAAGCTTTGCAAAACGAATAGGTATTTATAATAAAATCAATGTCGATTTTGGTTATGAGTACGTAGAAAGCCCTACAAATATAATCGGGATCACTGCTTCCGGACAAAGAATAGACCACCAATTTTCTATTGCTGCCGGTTATCAATTAGATACAAGAGATTTAGCTCAGTTCCCATCTTCAGGTTATTACATTTTGACCAACTTTTCGTTTAATGGACTTGGATATGACGGAATTAATTACCACATTCTTAACCTGGATTTTAGGGATTATAAAAAAATATTTAATAATTTAATTATAAAATGGCGTATTGCAAGCCGAATAACTTTTGGGAAAATTGTTCCATATTATGATTATTCTTTCTTTGGCTATGGACAAAGGATTAGAGGTTATTTCTCTCAAAAATTTGAAGGAAATGATTCTTATTTATCCTCTTTGGAAATTAATTACCCGGTATTGAAAAACATGGATATGAGTCTGAAATTTATTCCTTTAATCCCAAAATCTTTACTATCTTTTCGCTTCGGTATTTATGGAGAACTTTTTGGCGATGCAGGTGCAGTTAGACAATCAGGACAAAATTTAAGTTTTAATGATTTTAATCCCGGTTACGGAGGCGGACTTATATTTCTTTTTCTTCCTTATAATATATTAAGACTGGAATATGCTTTTAACCCTTATCATCATTCGGAGGTGATTGCAGATATTGGAATTTCTTTCTAACATTGAGTTATATTTTACTAAGCCTCAAAACGTTGTTTCGAATAAGGTTTACGTTGAAGGTGAAGAATGCAGGCATATTTCAAAAGTTATGCGTCACTCTTCAGGTGAAAAATTGTTTATAACAAATGGTTTGGGAAAAATATTCCAAACTAAAATTATAACTGCTGCTTCCGATTTGACAGAAACTGTAATTGAAAAGATATTAGAATATGATAATCCGCTTAGCAAAGTATTCTTTTGCATTCCAAAAATTAAAAGCCCAGACAGGTTTGAATTTATTCTTGAAAAGTGCACTGAATTAGGTGTGACAAACTTTATTATATATAATGCTGAAAGAGCTGTAGCATATTCTGAAAGAATTGAACGGTGGAATAAAATTTTACTTGCAGCAATGAAACAATCTTTAAGAAGTTACCTTCCCGTGATTTTTATAGAAAAATCATTAAAAGAAATTTCTTTAAAGGAGGGAATTAAGTATATATTTGAGCAAGAATCTGAGAATAAATTTAGTGGATTAAGTTTAGACAATTTCCAAAATATTTATTTTATCTTTGGACCTGAGGGCGGCTTATCACAAAATGAATTGTCACTTTTTAGTAAGACTGAAAAATATAAGATTGCTGATAATCGACTTAGAACAGAAACAGCAGTTATAAAATGTGCTTCTCTTCTTTTATGAAAATTTTACCGAAAACCAGTCCTTGCTATTCTGAAAAGATTTACTAATAATAAAACAAGTGCTGCAAATAAATCAATATGCAGGTAAATACCCAAATTAATTTTGAAGATTACTCCCAAGAGCCACAGCAAAAATAAAGCAAGCGTCAAAACCCAAATCAGAAAATCAAATTTTATATTTTTCACATTGAAAATTAAAGGGAAATATAGACTTAGCAAGTGCATATAATCACAGCATATATAAAAAGCCTTTAGATTTCTCTAAAGGCTTTAAATCTAACTCATTAAAAGAGATTAGAAAGTATATCTTAATCCAAGCTGCATAGTCCATCGTGATGTTAGGTTATCATAATTCCAAGCTAAATTATTAGCTGGGGCTCTGAACCCGTAAACTGGTATGGATGTTCCTGGCTTTGTTTTAGTGTCATATCCTGAGAAAGAGACAACATTATAGGTGTTATATCCACCGCTAACATCCCAGCCCCAGGTGCTTTTTAACAAATTTGGAAGGTTTAAGATATCCAAAGAAATTTGGAAAAAATGTTTTGCGCTAAAAGCTGGAAGAGTTTGAGATATTCTCATATCTAATTCATTTCTCCATGGATAAGTAGATGCATTTCTTTGAGCAATAGTACCTCTGTGACTTGATAGGTAGGCATTGTTATTTATGAAACTGTCAAACGATGCATAAGTGGCAGCATTAGCTGCAGTATAAGCTCCATTTTTAACTGTTCCTAATTCAATATCTCCGTCATTTTGAGGAATATAAAATAAATCATTTCCATAGAAACCATCATTATTCATATCGCCGTTAACCATATATGAAATTGGCTGTCCTGTTTGACCGTTATAATAAAGAGAAATGCTTGTTGGCGCATTTTCAAAGAATTCTTGCGTATATGTAACTGAAGCAAAAATACGATTTCTAACTTCAAAGTCGGATGTTGTTACTGAAGGATTATTAGGATTATAAGCAATTGGATTATAATTCATTTGAGATTGCGCCTGTGAAGATAATACTCCATTCTGATCAAATGCTCTTCCATAAGTATAACCTATGTTACCCGAAATACCAATTGGTACATTTCGCTGCAACTGAACGCTGAAATTATATTGATAACCTTGACTTGTATTGGTCAAATAGTACATA
>JAJXTM010000241.1 GCA_021783875.1 Bacteroidota bacterium | reverse complement strand
CTTGAATTTCGCTGAATTTTCGTTAGTAATATTTCGAATAAATTATCCTTAGAATTATTGTATCTAAATTTTAATTACTTCAATTAAAGAATTCTTAATATTAAACGGATTTTTGTGCGAAACATTAGTTAATAAATATTTAGGCTTAAGTTAAGCGAGAAGTATCCGAACGAATTTGATATTTCGCCAACCGGCTGTCGAACCGGGAAAATATAGCTATATTCAGGTACGATTAAAAAATTTCCGATTTGATAATTGAAGGGTAAGTCAAGTTCATATTCCATAATGCCAAAAGAACTATTTACAGTTTTAACGTTTTTGGAAATTATTTTCCTTTTCACCTTTTTTTTTCTCAAGACACTATTAAGAAAATTTTCCGTTCCCAAATTTGCCGAAACAGCCGGAGTAATTGAAAGCTGATTTGATCCATCTTCATTACTAACAAGGTCAATTTCCTGCGAAAAATTGAATCCAATAAATATATCTGACTTATTTCCAAATTCATAGTCCAAAGTAGGATTAATTACCAAAACAGGAGTAGTAATGTTTAACCCTGCTCCAAGATCATTGGTCAAACCGACATTAACTTTCGTATTTGAAGTGCCATAAAATGAATGAGAATACGAAAGAGAAAAGCCTAAGTAATCAGCAAAGTCATAATCATATTCAAAGGAGGCGTCAAATTCATCCCAATTGCCGCTCTCGGTCAATTTGGTTGCAGAAATTGTTGCTGAAAATCCCAAAGGATTATTATAAGCAATTGAAGGAGAATAACCCGCTTGCTTTAGTCCGTTATCATAGCCCTTAAATTGTTCATGCCCAGTGTATCCGACAGCAGCAGTAAAATATGCCGATGAATCTTGAATATTTTGAATTGAGTCTGCCATAGTTTCATTATCATCAGACTGTTCATCAGTAAAAGAGTCAGCAAGACTTGAAAGAGAATCTGTCAGAGTGCTTAAAGAATCTTGCATAGAGTCCTTAAAATCATCAATGACGGAAGAAAGAGAATCTATCAAACTGCTTTGAATGGAATCGAGCGAATCGGAAGCATCATTTAAATTATTAAATGACTTAACATTCAGATTTTCTATTTGAGTCTTAAATCCATTCATGGATGATGAAATTATATATTTCTGATCATTCCCATAAGAGGAAAGATTATTTTCAAAATTTTTACTAGTCATTTTTAACGAGTCGAATCTTTCTAAATCAATCGTATCTTTTACAACTATAAGAATTGAATCAGAGATGTTTTTAAAAGAGTCTATTGAAGTATTAGAATAATTATGAACATCTTCAATTAGAGAGTCGGTAACAAATTTTTGACGAGCAATAACAGAATCCTTTAAGAAATTAAATTGTAAATTAAGACGATTGCCGGAAGAATCAATTTTCGTTTTTAAGTAGTTAGGCATATTATCCATTGCGTTTAATCGGCTACACTGAGCAGCCAAAACCATGATTAGCAAAATACTTTTCAATAAGTAACTAATTCTAATTTTCATACTTTTCCCAGGAAAATTCATTGAATCTGCAGCCATAAAATAAATTCGTTAATCATATTACAAGATATTCCAAAGCCCATGCGACAAAATAATTTCTTGCGCATAGTCAAAATCTTACCTTATATAATAAATTAATTATTTTTCTAAATCCTTCTTTCAAACTTAATTATTTCTACCTAAATTGAGCGATATATTTAAGCATACAAAAAGTTACGCAACAAAAATTTTTATTTAAAAATTTCTCATGAGGATTTTACTTTATTCTTAGATAAATATCAAATTTTAATAAGTAGACCCAGCCAAAAGAATTTACGTAAAATTTAGTCATGCCCGTTCCACACCATTGATTGCTCTTTGAGTGTTAGAAAAATAGTAAAAATGCAGCAGAATTTTTCACCAGATTCAGAGGCACTTCGTTCCGCTACGCTTCACTTCGTGCCTCTGAATCAGTCCCTTTTCACTCTACTATCTAATTCTCTCACTATTTTGGGTAGCAATATAGGCGCTTATAGCGAAGCTAATTTTAAAATAGTATTCCAGTTTCGTGTAGTTACTTCTTTACCAAATTCTTTTTTAAGCGTGCTCATTGCTTCGGGAGTACCGGTAACGGAAAGATCAAGGACAGAAAATACTTCTGATTTCGTTTTAGCAAGAATCGTAAATGATTTATCCGGCGAAACTTTGTTTGAAGAAGCTTTATCTTGAACTTTCTTAGTAAGGAAAGTAACATACAACCTTGTTTGCGGTGTTATTGTAATATTCTTAAAAGGGTCAAGAGCAATTATTTTTTGGATGTCGGGAAATGATCTAAGCAATACCGGAACGGGAAAGTTAAATGCTTTCTCAATTGCAGATGAAATTGATATTTGTAAGTCATCAATTTTATTTGAATCCGCTTCAAACACAACATTCCCCGATGCTAATAAAGTTTTTACATTTTTAATACCGATTTTCTCAAGAACTTTTTTGAGTTCAGCCATCGGAACTTTTTTGTTCCCGCCGACATTTATACCGCGAAGAAATGCTGCATACTTCTGCATATACTTTTTAAATTTAGTGTTAAAATAATTTAATGAAACTTTTCACCTTTAGAAAGCATTTCTATAATCTGCGTCATCCGTTTTTCTCTTGTCTCCGGCTTTTTAGCAGTCTGCAAACGCCAGGCGATTGCATAAAGATTAGCGCGGTTAAGTGTTTCAAAAAACTTAAGAGCTTTTTTCTGTTTGGAAATTTCTTTCAGAAAATCATCCGGGATTTTCATGTCGGCTGGAGAATCATAAGCTTTCTCCCATCTTCCGTCGTCTTTGGCTAATTTAATTTCTTTCAAGCCGGACGGCTGCATCTTTCCAAGTTTAATTAATTTTTCCGCTCGCTCTGCGTTTTTCTTGGACCAAATACTCTTAGGTCTTCTTGGAGTAAATTTTTGTAACCATGATTTATCGTCATACTTTTTTAACTGACCATCAATCCAGCCAAAGCAAATCGCTTCATCCAGTGCCTCGTCATGAGTAATTGAAGATATGCCGGAATCCTTTTTATGAAACTTTAACCAAATTCCGGTCGAGGTATCGAAATTCTTTTCAAGCCATTCGAGGAATTCTTTTTTCGTCTTAAAAGGAAGAACAGAAATATCTTCAGAGCGTTTCTGCATTTATACTTTTCTCCATTTGTTCAATTATATGTTTAGCCGATATTTCTGAAAGTGACATTGACATTCATTTTAATTCTTATAGAATACTAATATAATTCTTTCATTTTAAAATCGTTGTTTGTGAAATCTCATCGGATGAGGATAAATTCCGGCGTTGTATCTGCATTTTGAAATAGATACTTTAATTAAAATTAGATTTGCCGCAATCGACCGCCGGAACTGTCGTAATCGCATCTTTTGATTAAAGAGACTCGAAAGTAAGTTTGCATAAGAAACTCAACAATGCGGACACAAAAAAGTACGGATATAAAAATGGAAAAATATTTTCTGAATGAAGACATTAAATTTATTTGTGCAGCGGCAAAATTATTTAAAAACCAAAGAGCAATGAAATGTCAATGATGAAGTCTGTTTTAAACGAAGAAATCAGAACCGGACTGATCAAGAGAATTAATTTGTTAAGAGATGATTCTAAACCTAAATGGGGAAAGATGAATGTTGATCAAATGATAAGACATTGTATTTTATGGAATGAGCTGTCGCTGGGAAGAATTCAATCCAAACAAACATTCCTAGGAATTCTTTTCGGAAAGCTGGCTTTAAGAAGACTTCTAAAGGATGAAAAACCGGTGCCTCAAAATATGCCTACGTTATCGTTCTTAATTATAAAAGATCATACCGGTGATTTAGAATCCAACAAACAAAAGTTGATTGAACAATTAAATGAATACGGACAGCCGGATAATTATTCAATAGTTCATCCATTTTTCGGTAAGATGGATAAAGATTAGATTGGTAAATTAGCCTATAAACATACCGATCATCATTTAAGACAATTTAATGTTTAATAGAAAAATATGAAGAAAGATTTAGCAAGATATAGGTTTTAGAATTCTTAATGTCGCAAACAACCATCTAATTTGTCGTACTCAAACCTTTCGCTTTGCAGATTGCGGAAGTAAATTTGCACCAGCAATTCATTAACGCGGATAATCGAAATAAAATATTTTTAGGAAGGACACTCAAATGAAAAATGTAAATCCTTTTTTGTTAGCAATTGCATCTGCTGCAGTTGGATTGTCTGCTGCATTGAATGATATGATTTCTGTAAAATCTTCTTCAGCTATACTAAGAAGTCGAACTTGATATTTATCTATTGGCATTAATTGTTTCTCTAATATTTACCATCACTTGTTTTAAGGTTTTTCCTTTGTCTCCTTCAGGTTTTTGTTTTTGCGCAAAAGACAATTTGCCAAGTAAATCAAGCTTTAATT
>JAJXTM010000240.1 GCA_021783875.1 Bacteroidota bacterium | reverse complement strand
TGTGCGAGCTTCAATCGGAGCTTTCCACCCTTGGGGTAGTTACGACCAACTAATATGGAGATTGCCAAAAAATGTAACAATGGATTGGAGCTCAAGTGATACTGTGAGTTTAAATATAAAAGTTACAATGGCACCTATGCAGCCACAGTATATGGTATTCAGAATTCAACTTGAGGATCAAGATGCTCCCGGTGATCCATTTGAAACCTATATTTATGAAAATGATTCCATATTAACCAAAACTACTACGGGTTGGGTTCAGATAAAAGTTCCTTTGAAAATGATTACTTCAGATGGAACAATTACTCCGGGTGATTCAGGATTTGTTATATCTCCTACTAGCTGGGGTGGGTTTACATATAATGATCATAAATTAAATCTTGATAAACTTGTCGGCTGGGATATGGGTTTTATTGTTTCTGGTTATACTGCTGGTGTAAATTTACCTGCTGATTCTGTTGAAGTTAAGCTTGATGACTTTCAGAGAAGCGGAAATGTTTCAATTCCTTTTGTAATTTTTAATGGAATTTCTTCACCGGCACAATTAGGTACTCCATGGACATGGGGCGGGGCAAGTATTACTACCGCTACTGGAGCCGGTCCTGTTGCGAATTCAAATGCGCTAATGTGGACTATGGGTGATCAATACAATAATGGATGGTGCGGTTTTGGATGGTCGCTTTCTTCTCCGTTTAATTTGTCAGGCGGCTGGCTTACCGATAGCTTGAAATTTTTGATGAAGACAAATGCTGTTGGTGATTCATTGAGAGCTCAGTTTGAAAGCGGATCTGGTAAAGTGGGATTAATTTTCAATACTGCTGCTGATACAAATTGGCATCAATATACTTTTGCTCTAAAAGATTTTAACATAAATGAAGGAACTGCCGGTGCTTTTGATCCTTCTCAGATTGGTGTTTTTGGAATAATGACTCAGAACGATAGCGCTAGTCCAAGCAGAATTAATGGTAAAGTAGCGTATATTACTAACATGTGGACAGGAAACCCCGTTATTAATGTTCTCCCTCCTGTTGCTCCTACGGGTGTTCAAGTTGTAACAAACGCAGACAATTCAAATACTATTATTTGGACTGATGTTCCAAACCAACCAAACGGAACTTATAATGTTTATTATTCTTTTAATCCTATAACTGATATCACTGCTCCGGGTGTTGAATTCGCAACAAGTGGTATTCCTAAAGGAACTCAAACTTATACACACCTTTTAAAGGCTCCCGGAAGCAATCAAAATGTTTCTTACTATTATGCAGTTGTATGTCGAAGTGATGCCGGGATTTTAGGAAATCCTGGTGCTACTGCAAGCGCAGCTACAAATATGGCTAAAGGTGTTACAACAATTCATTGGGGCGCTCCTACCGGATTTGTTGCTGATGCTGATCTTTCGGATTGGGCTGGAATTACTCCCTTTAGAATGTATGTGAGTGACGCCAGCGGTACAATCGTTCAGAATTCACATATTCCTAACGATACCGTCTGTTCTGCAGATGCTTACGTAGCTGTAGATCAAAACTATCTATATGTAGCTTTCCATGTAAATGCAAGCAATGTCTTTTATAATCCAACTTTTGATGCTACAGGTTTATCCTACCAAAATAGTTGCCCCGATATGTTTATCGGATGCTATGATTGGCACGGCGCTCCGCATACTGGATTAGAAGCCGGTGCTACTCCTGATTATCATTTAAGATTCTCTCAGAACCACATCAGAATTGATAATATGGGTGTTGATACTCTTGAACCTTACGGAACTGACTATGCATGGAATCCTGCTAGATTCCCTGATCCTCTTGCTGGTTACAATGTTGAAGCAAAAATTCCTTGGACAGATCTTGCACATAAAGGAAGTAATGGTTCTACAAGATCAGATAATGTATTTGCTCCTCAAGAAGGAATGAGAATTCCTATCGACTTTGAAATCAATAGCGTTAGCCCTGGTGCCGTTACAAGAGACGGACAATTGGATTATTCTCCTATAGCTCAAGGCAACTCATGGCAAAACGTTTCTCTTTGGTCTTACACTTGGATAGGAAATAAATGGAGCGTTACGGGTGTTAAAGATGCTAAACAAACTGTTATAAATTATCAATTAGCACAAAATTATCCGAATCCATTTAACCCGACTACTCAAATTCAGTATTCAATAATGAAATCCGGAATGGTTTCTTTAAAGATATATGATATTTTAGGTCGTCAGGTAGCGACATTGGTTAACCAATTCCAGGCTTCAGGAAAATATACCGTTAACTTTAATGCAACTAACCTTGCAAGCGGTGTATATTTCTATGAAATTCAATCAGGTTCTTTCCAAAGCGTTAAAAAAATGATGCTTCTAAAATAAATTCCATATGTGCAGCCCAAATTTAATTTGGGCTGCACTATATTTTATAAAGGTCTGTTTGATTTAATATTCATTTTACTATTTGGGAAAAAGATCATGTGTAATTACGATAAACGGTTTCTAAATAAATTAAAATACCTTCTAAAAATGGAAAAAGAAATTATATTTCTACTTTTTTTCTTTATAATTTCTACCAGCCTTACTCATGCAGGAACCACCGGGAAATTATCCGGCAAAATATTAGATGCATCAACCGGGGAACCGGTAGTAGGCGCTAATGTGGTAATTGAAGGTACATACATGGGCGCAGCTGCAGACCTTGATGGTTATTACTATATAAATAATATTCCTCCCGGTAATTATACAGTGGTAGTCAGTGCGATTGGCTATGAAAAAACGGTTATTAAAAAAGTTCCGATTAAAATCGATTTGACCTTTTCTTTAGATGTTAAATTAAATCCTAAATCAGTTAATGCTAAGGAAGTTGTTATTACTGCTCACCGTCCTCTGGTTCAGAAAGATCTAACATCTTCTTCAGTAACAATTTCATCAAACGAAATTAGTATGATGCCCGTTGAAAGTGTAGGACAAATTATAAATCTGCAAGCCGGTGTTGTCGGAGGACATTTTAGAGGCGGACGTTCAGACGAAGTTTCTTATTTAGTTGACGGCTTACCGGTAACTGATCCCTATAACGGCGGACTACCTCTACAAGTTGAAAATTCTTCAATTAGAGAAATGGAAGTAATCAGCGGAACATTTGATGCTGAATACGGTCAAGCTATGTCCGGTATTGTTAATATTGTTACGGAAGACGGATCTCAGCATTATCATGGTTCATTATCAGCTTATACAGGGGATTATGTTACTACTCATACAAATATTTTTCCTAATATCGGAAGATTAACTTCTTTCAGAACAAAAGATTTTGAATTCAGTCTAAGCGGTCCGACAAAAATTTTAAATAATCTAACTTTCTTTACTACCGGCAGATATTTTTATGACAGCGGTTACTTATACGGTAAAAGAGTTTATACTGTTTATGATAAATCACCTTTTGAGTTAAAGGATCCGAGCGGAATGGCTATTTTGGATCCAAACGGTAATCCTATCTATATTATTACTCATAGCGGAGACGGCTCCTGGGTTCCTATGAATCCCACTGAGAGATATTCATTTAACGGTAAATTGACTTATAATTTGCCTAAATTTAAATTTACTTATAGCATATTCTGGAATAAAGACTGGAATAAATATTTTAGCCAAGCTTGGGCTTGGACTCCGGATGGAATTTTAAATAATTATATGAATAATTTCATCCACAGTTTCCAGATATCTCATATCCCATCGCAGAGTGTTTATGAAACTTTAAAGTTTTCAGTTAACCGCTATAATTATACGGGCTACGTTTATGCTAATCCAAATGATCCTCGTTATCAGGATCCGAATCAAGGCGCGCCAATCTCAAATTATACTTTTCAATCGGGCGGTCAGCAATCTTACAGGTATGAAAGGGAAACAATTCAAAGCACTCTGCAGTGGCAATTAAATGCACAGTTATCTAAAATACATAAACTGGGTATGGGTGCAGAATTAGATTGGTATAAGCTATTTGATCATGAATATAGTTTAATCAGTCCAAATACCGGAGTTACAACAGACTCTATATATACTCCTCTTTATAGCGATTTAGGGACCACATCTACTAATCAAATTTATACCAAATACCCTATCGCTTTTTCGGCTTATGTTCAGGATAAAGCCGAATATGATATTATGATTTTAAACTTTGGAGTTCGTTTCGATTATTTTAATGCGAATTCGCAAACTCTGACTGATTTGAGAAATCCAATGCGGGATACAAATTTTGTTAATGCCGGTAAATGGACGTCTGCTACTGCTAAAATGCAGATTAGCCCTCGTTTAGGAATTTCATTTCCAATTACTGATAGAGGAATTATTCATTTTTCTTATGGGCATTTCTTCCAGATTCCGAGTTTTTCAAATCTATATGTAAACTCAAACTTCGTTGTACCTTTAGATGCCTCACTATCGTCAATTGTCGGAAATCCCGATTTGAAAGCACAG
>JAJXTM010000239.1 GCA_021783875.1 Bacteroidota bacterium | reverse complement strand
AAGTTTATCAGCATTTGGATGTTTCTTTCTGTCTTTGACAAATCCGACTATGAAATCTTTGTAAATAGTTGTTTGATCTTCTATACTTTCGACTTCCAAACCGCTCATATTCAATTTGGAGATGATTTCATCAGTAGGAAGGGCTCCTAAATCAACATATTTTCTGAGCCAATTTAACGAAATTTTCAAATAGCATTCTCCGATTTAAAACTGTTTTAAGAATCTAAAATCATTTTCAAAAAAGACTCTAATGTCGGTAATTCCGTATTTCAACATAGCGGTTCTTTCAATTCCCATTCCGAATGCATATCCGGTCAATTTTTCGGAATCATAATCAACGGATTTAAAAACATTAGGATCAATCATACCGCATCCGAGAATTTCGAGCCAGCCGGTTTGCTTACATACCTTACAACCTTTTCCATGACAAAGGTAACAGGTAATATCCATCTCAGCGCTTGGTTCAGTAAATGGGAAAAAACTGGGACGGAATCTATAATTCAAATCTCCGCCGTAAAATTGTTGAGCAAATGATACAAGCGTACCTTTCAACTCTGCAAAGGTAACATCCGTATCTACATACAAACCTTCCACCTGATGAAACATGCAATAACTTCGTGAACTTACTGCTTCGTTCCTATATACCCGTCCGGGCATTATTGCTCTGACAGGTGGTTTGTTTGAACTCATTACCCTGATTTGTACGGGTGAAGTGTGCGTCCTTAAAAGATAATCTTTTGAAATAAAAAATGTATCCTGCATGTCTCTTGCAGGATGATCCGGAGCAAAGTTCAAAGCCTCAAAGTTATTATAATCAGATTCAAGTTCTGGACCGTCAAATACCGAAAATCCTAGTCCTTTGAATATTGTTTTTATTTCATCGAGTGTTTGGGTTAGAAGATGCCTGCTTCCAAGCTTTTTGAAAGAAGCCGGAAGGGTCAAATCAATTTTTTGATTGTCAACTGAGGAGGAAAGTTCCAATTTATCCTTTAAGGATTTAAACTGATTTGAAGCAAAATCTCTAAGCTCATTAAGCAACTTCCCGGCAAGCGGCTTTTCTTCTTTGGGAAGATTTTTAAGTTCATCGAATAATGAAGTGATTAATCCGTTTCGACTTAGATATTTAGTTCTGACATCCTCAAGATCTTTTAAATTGCTAACACCAATTAAATCGCTCTCGAAATCAGAATGAATTTTCCTTACACTTTCAGAAAGCATATATTATCAGGATATTTTAAAATGAATATCCTCCCGCAAAAATAAAAACAGGAGGATAAAAATATTAATTAAGAGAATAATTTACTATTTCTGTAAAAGCAGAAGGATTTTCAACTGCTAATCCGGCTAGAATTTTTCTATTTATGCCAACGCCTTTTTTCTCAAGGCCATGGATTAACTTGGAATAATTCGTTCCGTTAATTCTCGCAGCGGCATTAATTCTGATAATCCAAAGCTGTCTGAAAGTTCTTTTCTTAAGTTTTCTATCACGGTAAGCATGCACCAGACCTTTTTCGACATGGTTCTTGGCAACCGTAAATACCTTGCTTCTTGCGCCCCAGTAACCTTTTGCAAGTTTTAAAACTTTCTTTCTTCGGTGGTGGGCAGCAACTTTATTTTTCGAACGTGGCATTTTTATTTTCCTTTATCATTAAATTAAAATTATTGCATCATTATCATTACACGCTTCTCTTCGGATTTGGATACCAAAGTAGCGCGTCTCAATTTTCTTTTCCTCTTTGTGCTTTTCGAGGTTAATATATGACTCTTAAAAGCATTCTTTCTTTTGAATTTTCCCGATGCAGTTTTTCTAAATGTTTTTCTTGCACCGCTGTTACTTTTCATTTTTGGCATAATGCATTCCTAATGTTAATTATTTTTTTTACTTTTTTGTTTTGCAGGGACAAGTATAACACTCATATTTTTCCCTTCCATTTTAATCGGTGACTCTACTTTCGACACGTCTTCTAGTTTTGTAACAAAACGATTCAAAAGTTCTTCGCCTTTTTCAGTATAAGCCATTTCACGACCTTTGAACACTACAACAACTTTAACTTTATCGCCTTCTTCGACAAAATTCATAGCATGCTTTGCCTTAAATTCAAAATCATGCACATCAGTATTGGGGTGCATTCTAATTTCTTTTAGTAAAGAGACTTGCTGATTTTTCTTTTGAATTTTTTCTCTCTTTTGCTGCTCGTATTTAAATTTACCGAAATCGATAATTTTGCAAACGGGTGGTTTTGCCTGAGGAGCAATTTCAACTAAATCTTGTGCACGCTCTCCGGCAATTCTTAAAGCATCTTTAATTGTATAAATCCCTAATTGAGTCCCGTCAATATCTATTACTCTTACTTTAGATGATTTAATTTCTTCGTTTACTCTAACACTTTCTGCTTGGGCGATATAATACCTCTCTAAATATTATTTAAATCTTATTTTTAATTTCAATATGAATATTATCAATAAAATCAGATAAAGACAAAGAGCCCTGGTCACCCGACTTATGTTTTCTTAAAGAAACACTACCGGCTGTTTGTTCTTTTTCTCCGATAATTAGCATATAAGGGACTTTTTTGGTTTCCCAGTCTCTAATTTTATATCCAATTTTTTCATTTCTTTCGTCAAAATCGACACGAATATTATTATCTTTTAAATTATTATAAACAGTTTTAGCATAATCAGTAAAATGTTGTGATACCGGAATAACCACGACCTGAACAGGAGCCATCCATAATGGAAACTCACCGGCAAAATGCTCTATAAGTACTCCTATAAATCTTTCCAGAGAACCGAAAGGCGCTCTATGAATGACTACAGGTCTATGTTTTTGACCGTCACTTCCTGTATATTCAAGATTAAATCTTTCGGGCATAATATAATCAATCTGAACAGTCCCAAGCTGCCATTTTCTTCCCAGAGCATCTTTCACCATAAAATCAATCTTAGGTCCGTAAAAAGCGGCTTCTCCTTCGGCAATATAATAATCTAGATGCATAAGATCCGCAGCTTCCATGATTTCTTTCTGAGCGCGATCCCATAATTTTATATCTCCGCCGTATTTTTCCGCATTATCATCTCTAAATGATAACTGCGTAGTGAATTCTTTAAACCCCATCTGACTGAAAACAACCTGGATTAATTCGATTACATTACAGACTTCTTCTTTTAACTGATCGTCTCTGACAAACATGTGTGAGTCATCCACAGCAAAAGACCTAACACGGGTTAACCCGTTTAATTCACCAGATTGCTCATAACGGTAAACAGTTCCAAACTCAGCATACCTAATGGGCAAATCACGATAACTGCGTGGTTTTGATAAATATATCTGAAAGTGATGCGGACAGTTCATCGGCTTAAGCAAATACTCTTCTTTATCATCTTCTAATTTTATCGGAGGGAATTGACTATCTTTGTAATAAGGATAATGACCGCTTGTTTTATAAAGATTTATGTTACCAATATGAGGTGTAATTACAGGCTCGTATCCTCTTTTTCTCTGTTCATCCCGAAGATAGTTTTCAAGTGTCTCTCTGAGAATGGCACCTTTTGGCAGCCATATTGGTAATCCGCTTCCAACGCTTTGAGAAATAAAAAATAATTCAAGTTCTTTACCGAGCTTTCTATGATCTCTCTTCTTAGCTTCTTCTAAACGGACGAGATAATCATCAAGCATCTTTTTCTTTGGAAAAGAAATTCCATAAATGCGTTGTAATTGTTTATTATGTTCATCACCACGCCAATATGAACCGGAAATATTCAAGAGTTTAACAAATTTGATTTTACCGGTAGAAGGAAGATGAGGCCCGCGGCAAAGATCCGTAAATTCGCCTTCTTTATATAAACTAACTTTTTCATTATTTTCATTTATGTCTGAAATAATCTCAACCTTATATTGATCTCCCTTCTGCTCAAAGAATTTCACTGCAGAATCTTTAGATAATTCTTCTCGGATAAAAGAATTGTCTTTTCTAGAAAGCTCAATCATTTTGTTTTCAATTATTCTAAGGTTTTCTTCCGTCAAGCCGGTATTAATATCAATATCATAATAGAATCCGTTATCTATAGCAGGTCCGACACCGAATTTAGCTTCCGGGAACAACTCCTGAACAGCATGCGCCATCAAGTGAGAAGTAGAATGCCAATATACTTCCTTACCTTTTTCATCTTCAAAAGTTAAAAACTTTATAGAAGCGTCTTCAAGTAATTGTGAATTAATTTCCCTGACCGTACCATTCACTTCAACAGCCAAAGCATCATCAGATAAGCGAGCAGAGATAGATTCGGCAATACTCTTGCCGGTAATACCTTCATCAAACTCCTTGGCATTTCCATCAGGAAAAACTATTTTTATTTTATTCATAATTCTTAATAATAAAAAAATCAGAATACAAATATAAGCCTTTCTTTAATATTTTCAATGTTTTATAGCATTAATTTGCAATAAAATT
>JAJXTM010000238.1 GCA_021783875.1 Bacteroidota bacterium | reverse complement strand
TGGAATTCGGTTCTTCCCACAAAGGTAACAAAGGTTAATCCGCAAATAATTGCATATAAAATAAAAGTTCCTATATTAGATGCCAAGGTAATACCAGTAAGAGCGGTAACATTTATTACACCTACACTGCCTAAAATGGCAGACACTAAAACAAGCATCCAGACACCCTTATGCGGAGTTGCATGTTTTTCATGCAAAGCTCCAAGAAGACCGGGCATTTCCTTATCCTGAGCCATTGCAAAGCTTACTCTTACTGCAGTATTCATAGCAGCAAGTGTAGTACCTAAAACTGCAAGTCCA
The DNA here is from genome assembly GCA_021783875.1 of Bacteroidota bacterium. Taxonomy (GTDB): domain Bacteria; phylum Bacteroidota; class Ignavibacteria; order Ignavibacteriales; family Ignavibacteriaceae; genus FEN-1297. The sequence continues at coordinate 4,186 of JAJXTM010000238.1, read as the reverse complement.
ACAGTAATTGCAATTACAATCATTAATGCAAATCCATTTCCGCCTAACATAGAGTCACCAATAAGACGAGTAAGATCACCGATTGGAGCTCCTGATGCTGCTGCAGCAGCTATACCTGTTAATTTTGAACCGTCAGCCCCAATATAAACCAGTTTTTCTGATATCGCATAATTAGCAGCAAAATACTCGAATAAATAAGCAAACAACCCTTGTATAATTAAAGATAAAAGAACTCCGCGCGGTATATCTCTTTTAGGATTGATTGCTTCTCCGGCAAGAGAAGTTGATGATTCAAATCCAACAAGGATCAAAATCGCAATAGTTGATTGGAACAACATTGCACCAAGATTGTGAGGAAAAATAATTGAACTAGCTGACGGATGCAGCCATTGGGTTGCATGCAAAGGATTCTGAACCCTAAACATAATAGCTAAAATGCTAAATCCTACAAGTGAAACTAATTGAATAATATTAATAACAATTGCCACATTAGTGGACCCGCTAATTCCTCTTACGGCAATAAAACCTACGAATACAGAAAAAATAACCGCTATAAGAATTTGCATAGAAATTGGCAAATTCACGTTAAACTGACTAAAGAGATACGTTATCAATGTTGCCATCATTGCAACCATTACTCCGGGATATACCCAATAAAATAAATGCGCAGCCCATCCTGTAAGAAATTTTGCAATACGCGCAAATCTTTGATGTGATGCTTTTTCTTTATCAAGAAAAGCTTTTTCGGCAAAGTAATAAGAACCGCCTGCACCGGCTTCGGGATATCGTCGAGCCATTTCGGAAAAAGCTACTGCAGTAAGAAAAGCAACGATTAATGCAGCCACTATTCCAGTCCACATATCAGTATCTCCGCCGCTGTTTGAGGCTTGTACTTGATATGTAATCCAAAGAAATGCTCCTGGCGCAATCAGTGCCATTGCGTTGACAGTAACGCCCGTAAGACTAAGCGTTTTTTTCATAGTTGGTGTATTTTCAGCCATTTTTTTCTCCTAATGTTATTATGATTATTATTAAAAGGTATATACAGATCCGACCAGAATTGTATTTTGGTTATTCTTTGTAAAATTTCCCGATGCGTCTTCAAAAGTGGATGCTGTCGACCAATCTCTTCTGAATTCAATTCTTGTTAGCAAACTTGAAGCAAATTTATATTCATAGGTAAGTGTTATTTCTTTTAATTCCTGAGCTAAACCGGTTGTGAATCCTGATTGGTCGTAATAATATTCTCCGCGGGCCGCAATTGCAGAAACACTTGTAATTGTATATTTTCCGGTAACAGCAGCACCCTTCCAAACGGCATAGCCTGACGGACTTAATGCCTCTTGCCCATAATCGGCATTTAAAGTAACGAAAAGCGCATCCGAAACTTGATAATTTACAATCGTATCAAATACATGTCGTTTTTTAGTACTGTTAGGTTCTTCCGGACCACCGATATAATTTTCAACAAATGAGAAAGCCGAGGTTGGTGACCAGGATACTTCCGCACCTAGAGTTTTATCCTTGTTATTATCAACTACATTGTTCCACCCATTATATAAATATAGAGTAGCATTGAATTGACTGCTAAATGGATAACTTGCACATAATCCTACATGGAAATATGGTATTGCATAGGCAAAAAGAAGTGAACGGCTATAATTGATATTTGAAGCTGTTTCAATTACTTCTCCTCCCATATGAGTTACCATTTTCCCGGCATTGACTGTCAACCCATTACCAATCGGAATTACTGCAGTTAAATATGCCTGCTCAACATTACGAAGAGATTTCTCATAGCCAAGACTCGCATCGCTATTAACCAAATCCATCGCATGACCAAATCCAAGGTCAATTCTAAATCCAACAGGACTTGCAGTTTTTTGAAATGTTACTTTTGCGAGATTAACATCAAATTGATTTTCAGTAATGTCAAAATTCCTGAAATCATTAATATGACTTGCAGGGTTATTAAAGTTTTTACTATAATAAACGTCAAACATACCGGTTATTTGAAGAGGATTGCTAGTAGTGTCTTTTGCCTGCGCAAAAATTCTCATACTCGATACTAGCAGTATTCCAATTAATATTAACATTTTAAACGAAAAATATAATTTATTCATAGTACTCCTAAAGGTTATTTAGTTATTATTAGTTAATTCTTTATATTATAATTAGAATATATCGATATACCTTAATTATTAAAGTAAATTAATATTTACACCTTAATAAGTAAGAAAATAAAATGAATTTGTCAAGTTTTTATCAAAAATATTTTAAAATATTAAAAGAATTCAAAACGGGAGAAGATTTATAAGAACTTGAAATCAAGAATTTAATTTAGCTCAAATGTTTTACTTACAGTTGAGAACAGATATTATTTCATTCTAACAAATTTTGTATTTATAGGGCATGGTATATATATTTGTGCATAAATTTTTGAAATTCTCAACTAAACAAATAAATAAATTGATTAAAGAAGTTGGAAAATTTGCCGGACAGGAAGTAACCGTTAAGGGCTGGCTTTATAATAAACGTTCAAGCGGTAAAATAAAGTTTTTAATTTTACGGGATGGTACAGGGTACCTTCAATGTATTTTTTTTAAAGGTGCAGTTTCTGAAGAAATATTTGAAATAGCTGATAAAATTGGACAGGAATCAGCATTAGAAATAACAGGCAAAGTTCGAGCCGAAGGAAGAGCACCCGGTGGATTTGAATTAGATGCTACGAATCTTAAAGTAATTTCAGAATCACATGAATTCCCTATTACTCCAAAAGATCATGGTATAGAATTTTTGATGGATAATCGTCATTTATGGCTCAGATCAAACCGTCAAGTTGCCATATTAAAAATTCGTCATCGAATTACAAAAGCAATAAGAGATTTCTTTGATGAAAGAGATTTTATATTAGTTGATACGCCGATTCTTACTCCGGCTGCATGTGAAGGAACTTCAACTTTATTTGAAACAGAGTATTTTGATCTAGGTAAAGCGTACCTAACTCAGTCTGGGCAATTGTACGCTGAAGCTAACGCAATGGCATTAGGTAAAGTTTATAATTTTGGTCCCGTTTTCCGTGCTGAGAAAAGTAAAACTCGCAGACATTTAACTGAATTTTGGATGGTAGAACCAGAAGTTGCTTTTGCTGATTTAAATGATAATATGAATTTAGCAGAAGAATTTTTAGAGTACATTGTACAATCTGTTCTTCAAGACCGGGAAGAGGAGTTAAAAGTTTTAGGCAGAGATTTAACAATGCTTAAAAATGTTAAGAGACCATTACCAAGGATTTCATATGACGAGGCAGTAGAAATTCTTCGAAAAAACGGGATTGATTTTGAATGGGGCAATGATCTAGGCGGTACTGACGAAACTATTATTTCCAACCAATTTGACCGCCCGGTAATGGTTCATCGCTATCCGTCTGCAGTCAAAGCATTTTATATGAAGCATGATCCTGAAAATGACAAATTTGCTTTAGCAGTTGACGTTTTAGCTCCGGAGGGATACGGTGAAATAATTGGAGGAAGCCAACGTGAAGATAATTTTGATGTATTATTAAAAAGAATTGAAGAACATAATTTGCCTCGCGAGGCTTTTGAATGGTATCTTGACCTTAGGAAATATGGCTCAGTTCCTCATTCAGGTTTTGGTTTGGGGCTTGAAAGGACTGTTAGCTGGATCTGCGGTCTAGAGCATGTTAGGGAATCTATTCCATTCCCAAGAATGATATATAGGAATACTCCTTAGTTGTTGAGCCCAATTATGAGCTCTAAATTTTAAAAATTAATATTTGATTTAAAGATGCCATTAGATTTAGTACTATTTATTTTATTCGGCGGAATTTCTGCAGTATCTTCTGTTTTAATGATTACAAGAGAAAATCCTATTATTAGCGCATTGTTTTTAATTTTAAATTTTGCCGGATTAGCTGGTTTGTATCTAACTCTTAATGCACAATTTATAGCTGTTACCCAGGTAATTGTTTATGCCGGTGCGATAATGGTTCTTTTTTTATTTGTCATAATGCTATTAAAGCCTGAACATGAAAGATTTTTCAATATCCATCCTAAAATGAAAATATTCACTTTTATTGTTGCTTTTATTATTCTTATACAGATGGTTTTTATTATTGTTTTCTCTCAAACTATTAAAACAAATAGTAGCGATTTGGCAGCAAGTA
>JAJXTM010000020.1 GCA_021783875.1 Bacteroidota bacterium | reverse complement strand
GAAAATGAAATATTCATAGATATTAAAGGTACTCTGAAAAGACTTAATATTAATCATAATATTTTCTTTAATGAAAATTCTTTATATGAAGAAGGAAAAATTAAGGAAGTAATAAAAAATTTTACTGCGAAAAATCTTGTATACGAAAAAGACGGTGCAATTTGGCTAAAACTCACGGAATTAGGAAACGAACAAGATAAAGTAATAGTAAAATCTACGGGTGAACCTACATACAGGCTTCCTGATATTGCTTACCATATTACTAAATTTCAGCGAGGATATGATCTGATGATCGATATCTTCGGCTCTGATCATAACGCAACTTATCCCGATGTAGTTGCAGGATTGAAAGCTCTTGGATACGATCCATTAAAAGTAAAAGTTTTAATTCATCAATTTGTTACAATAATGGAAAACGGGGAAGTAGTTAAAATGTCTACGCGAAAAGCAAATTATATCACCATTGATGAGCTTATTGACGAGGTCGGCAGTGATGTTGTGAGATATTTCTTTAACATGCGAAACATTACTACTCACATGAATTTTGACCTTGCTCTTGCAAAAAAACAATCCGATGAAAATCCGGTTTTTTATTTGCAGTATGCTCATGCACGAATTGCTTCGATTCTTAAAATGATTGAAAAAGAAAATCTTGAATCTTCTTTGACAGATTTGAATTTGTTGACTTCAACTGAAGAGATACAATTATTAAAGAAAATCCATCAATTTCAAGATGAAGTTCAATTAAGCGCAGAATATTTTGAACCACACAGAATTAGTTCTTATCTTGAAGAGTTAGCCGCTGCATTTCATAAATTTTACACTTTCTGCAGGATTTTAGGTACCGAAAAGAAATTAGCTGAAGCTCGCATTGCTCTTGCAATTGCATCTAAAATAGTAATTAAGAATGGTCTCTCAATCTTAGGAGTTAGTGCTCCTGAGAGAATGTAAGAAGTTTAATAGGCAAGCGCACCCGAAGCAGCATATACTTTGTTAGCTCCATTATCAAGTAACAATTTCCCGCATTCTCTGATTGTTGCCCCTGTTGTTATTACATCGTCTATTAAAAGAATATTTTTATTTTTAATCTTTTCAACCTTTTTTATAGAGAATGCATCTTTTATATTTTGCTCCCTCTCCTCAATGCCCATTGTCGTTTGTGACTGAGTATATCTCTTTCTTTTTATTGAATTATTCTCAACTTTTATCTTTAGAACGGATTCTAATCCCTTTGCTATATAGAATGATTGATTAAACCCTCTTTCAGCAAGTTTTAAATGATGAAGAGGAACCGGGACTATCAAATCTAGCTGCCAGTCTGCTGATTTCCTCTTAAGCGATCTGCCTAAATTGCTGCCAATAAACTTCCCGATTAAAAATTTTTGTCGATACTTAAGTTGATGTATCAGCTCTTGAACCGGTTTATCTTTTTCAAAAAGATAAAGTGAACTGAACTCTGTTATAATAGAACTTTCCTTAAATTTGTTTCCAAATGCAAATGCTATTTTTTCATCTGAAACTGTTTTAATTTCTCTTAAACAATCATAGCAAACGACTTCTTCGTTAGTTTTAAGTTTCTTTTTGCATGTTGCACAAAAGCGAGGCAATATAAAATCAAAAACTTCTTTAAAAAAAATCAACTATAACATACCCCATCTTTTTCTATAGAACCATTCCATTCCAAATAAAATAATTGCGGCGATTAGCAGCCAAGAATCAGACCAAAGGTAAATTTCTCTGGTCTCTATTTTTACTTTGGATGAATTTTTTTCAATTAATTTTAGGTTTTGATAAATTCCATTATAATTTTTGTTGTAATAAAATTTTCCGCCGCTATTATTCGAAAGTAAATTTAAGAAATCATAATTCATACGTGGGTTTATCATTTCAATATCAACTTCTCCAAGATTGAAATTACCGTTATCATTTCCAATTTTTTTGCCATCCAAAATAGCTTCCCCGGAATATTTATAATCACCTGCAATATTTGTTTGAAAAGATCCTGTGTATATACCGTTGCCAATTGAATTTAAAATTAACTGCGAATAATTGCTTCCCCCGTTAATTCCGACCTTCACATCGGCATCTGAAATCGGATTAAAAGTTTGATCATAAACCTGTGCAGTAAAATCAACATTTTCACCTAATGAATATATCTTTTTACTTGTTTTAATAGTTACCAGTTTATTCTTATCTTTTGCATTTAGCCATTTCACACTGCTTAAAATGAATCTATCGAATAAATCTAGGTTTTTGGGTGCAGTACCGAGTTTCCACCTCCAAATATCTTTAGCTAAAATTGAAATTGATTTTTTATTGCCAAGTCTTCTCAATAGAATCAATGGTTTGTTAATCGGAACATTATTGACCTTTATCCGGGCGAGGATTTCACTTTCCGGTTTTGAAATGAAATCAATATTAGGCTGATAAACCGGAGGTAAATTATCCCATGCTTGTATTATATTGGTAGAGTTATTTTGAAGAAGGGGATTATTATCTTCACCGGATGATATATCCGGCTGCACTTCAAGATAATCTGAATTTATATTGTTATAAGAAAAGCCTAATTCAGAATGAAGATCCTGTAAACGCCTGAAATCAACTCCGCTAGATATATCTATTAAAAAAGGTTTATCATTTTGTGTGATTTCTGTTATTATCTTTCGAAACAATTCTTCCGGAGTATTCCTAGCTGGAAAACCGATTAAGAAAAGAATATTTGCACTATCAATTTCTTTTTGTGTAAAATTCTTTTCGAGAAATTGGTTTGAGGATATTTGAACATAGGAATTTACTGAAAGATTAGTATCACTTAATAATGAATTTCTTATAAAGGATAAATCTACAGACGGACTTCCGGATAATATTAGAATTTTGACTTTATTACTTAGAACGTTTACATAAAATATTTTTTTATTATTTGCATAAGTAAACTCTCCTTTAGATTCAGATAAAGTTACAGTAAGTTTTTTCTCTCCGCCGGTTTTTGGCGTGTAAGCAAAATTAACATTTTGAACTCCTTCTCCGCTAAGCAGTATATTTTGTTTATCTACTTGGTTCCCATCCTCAAAAAGGGTTGCAATAATATTTTTATTAGCAAATCCTGTATTGGAAACCGTCACCGAAATTGAAGTTTGAGTTCCGGAATAGATTATATCATTAGCAAGAACATTCTTTATCCATACATCATTTCGAGCAGTAGTATCGCCTAAACCGATAGTATATATCGGTATACCAAGCTTTGTTGCCATATTCGAGGGGTCAATTCCGTCGGTAATTACACCGTCACTTACCAGTACAATTGAGGCAATATTATTTTTACTTGTGTTGATTGATGAAAAAATTTGGGAGATGTTTGTGCTGCCTTCATTAAAGTTCAACTTTTGCAAACTGTCATAATTCAATGGGGAAATCTTGGAGCCAAAAGTATAAAGCTTAGAATTATTTTCTAAATTATTTTGCTTTAAACCTAAAATAAATTCTTTTTCAGTTATTTCTCTATTTAGGCCATCATTAATTTGAATTGACCTTGAATTATCCATAAAAATTAAATTAACAGGTTCAATTATATTCTTTTTTGCTAAGGTTAATACCGGCTCAAAAAATAGAAATAAAATTAGAGCTAATGCAGTAGCTCTCAAAACTGATAGAAATATTTTTCGCGCCGGTAAGATTTTGGGAATAGTATAGTGATATACATAAAATGAATACCCTGCTAAAAGCACTAGAAAAAGAAAAAAATACCAGTGCGAATGTGAAAAACTTAAGCTTATATTTTCAAAGTTGAACATTAAAAGTGCAATTCTCCGTTTAATACAGTTATGGCTTCCCCGGATATGTATAATTCGTTAGTAGATTTATCATAAACAACACCAATTCTACCTTTACGATTTATAAAATCTCCTTGTTCAAATTGAACAGAAATTATATCCTCATCGCTTTTTAATAATCCAAGCCGCATAAGAATTAAGAGTAAAGGGCCATTTGCCGATCCAGTAACAGGGTCTTCATTTATTCCATAGTATGGACCGAAGAATCTTAAATGTGCATAACTTTCCGTATCAATTTTTTCAAGAGTGAATGGAACAGCCGCAGTAAAAAGTTTTCCGTTATCAGAAATGTCCAGCAATTCTTTATAATTTGGATTCACTTTAGATAATGCTTCAAGAAATTGTAAAGGAATGTAAAGATATCCGTTTTCTAATATTGTTAATGGATAATTCTTATTAATATCATTTAAATCGATACCAAGTGAGTTAATTATAGCTTTACTATTTCCATAATAAACCTTTGAATTATAAATAGGAACCTGCATAAAGTATTTTCCGTTCTCCATTTTACATTTGAGAATTCCGGAAAGAGTTTCAAAAGTTATTGAAGCACCATTTTGAATTAAATTATTTTCATGCAAGAAATGCAATGATGCTATAGTGGCATGACCGCAAAGCTCAACTTCAGTAGTTGGGGTGAACCATCTTAATTTGAAGTCTGCTTTATTAGAATTTGTCAAAAAGGCAGTTTCCGATAGATTCATCTCCTTAGCTATATCCTGCATTTCTGTGGATTCTAAACCTTCACCAAATAATACAACTGCAGGATTACCGCTAAAAGTTTTATTCGTAAAGGCATCAATTTGTTTAATTTTAATGATTTTTCCCATTTAACATCTCTTCAATTTTCCATGACTTCATTTTGTTATATGTTTCATAATCGGTTAGGTCAAAATGAATTGGTGACACAGAAACATAATTATTCCTTACAGCATGCTGGTCTATATTCAATTCATTATCAACTTCCATTAAATTCCCTGTTAACCAGTAATAGTTTTTCCCTTGCGGATCTTTTCTTTCTTCATAAATATCATCCCACTTTGATTTCCCCTGGCGGGTTAAGACAATTCCTGAAATTTTTTCTTCCGGTAAATCAGGTACATTTACGTTAAGTAATGTGCCGATTGGTAATCCCTCTTTAACAATCTTAAGTGCAAGCATTCTGGACATTTTCCCGGCAAATCTAAAATCTGTTGCAAAATGACTGGTAATGGAGACAGCCATTGATGGGACATCCATTATAGCTGCTTCTCTAGCTGCTGAAACAGTTCCCGAATATATTATATTTATAGCAGTGTTTGAACCGTGATTAATTCCGGAAACAACTAAATCAGGAGTTTCTTTTAATATATTTCGAATACCTATTTTCACACAATCAGCGGGAGTTCCGCTAACGGCATAACCAAAAAATTTTCCATTCTTAAATGATTCAGTGACTCGCAATGGTATTTGCATAGTTATTGCATGTCCCACAGCACTTTGCTCTATCAAAGGTGCAATTACAGTAACTTCTCCAATTTCTTTTAATGCTTCTGCAAGAGCAAAAATCCCGTTTGATTCTATTCCGTCATCATTACAGACCAATATTCTCAATTTATTTACCTCAAAATTTAACCATCCAATATAATATTTACGTCTTACACTCTCAATTGAATTAACAAGGTAAAAAGAATAAATTCAATCTATAAATTTAAATAATTATGAGATTTGGATATGGAAAAAAATAGATTAGAGGCATTTAGCGATGGGGTAATTGCTATTATAATTACAATAATGGTTCTTGAGTTAAAAACTCCCTTTGGAAATAATCCGTCTGTTTTAAATCCTCTAATTCCGATTCTTTTAAGCTATATGCTGAGCTTTATTCATATAGGGATTTATTGGAACAATCACCATCATATGTTTCAGGTAGTAAAAAGAGTAAACGGAGCAGTCCTTTGGGCAAACCTGCATTTGCTATTTTGGCTTTCATTGATTCCGTTCGTTACCGGATGGATGGGGGAGAATCATTTCTCGAAATTTCCTGTTGCATTATATGGGTTCATTCTATTAATGTCTGCGTTGGCATATACTATACTATCTCATACCTTAATAAAACATCACGGAAAAGATTCAATAATAGCAACTGCTTTTGGCAAGGATTTTAAGGGAAAGATATCTCTTGGATTATACATTTCGGCAGTTATATTAGCTTTTGTAAGCCCCTGGATAAGCCTTAGCTTTTATGTAATAGTTGCTGCTATTTGGATAGTTCCGGATAGGAGAATTGAGAAAGTATTATAAAATGATAGAGTCAGTTAAAAATAAGATTGAAATATTTCTCGGTGATATTACAAAATTGAAAGTTGATGCAATCGTAAATGCAGCAAACTCAAGTTTGCTTGGAGGAGGCGGGGTTGACGGTGCAATTCACAAAGCCGCTGGTCCTGAGCTACTTGAATTTTGCAGAAAGCTAAATGGCTGCCCTACCGGTGAAGCTAAAATTACTCCCGGTTTTAAACTTCCGGTAAAATTTGTAATTCATACTGTCGGTCCAATATGGCGAGGAGGGAATCAAAATGAAGAAAAATTATTAGCAAGTTGTTACAAAAATTCGCTTAAACTTGCTATTGAAAATGAAATCAAAACAATTGCTTTTCCTGCTATTAGCACTGGAATTTACGGATATCCACTTCGTGAAGCTTCAGAAATTGCTATTAGCGTTGTCGCTGACTTTCTTAAAAACTCACCGTTAATTGAAACAATAATCTTTGCTTGTTTTAATGAAAAAACTTACACATTATATCTAAATTTGTAATAAGTATTTGCTTTATTAATTCAACTTAATTTTTATTTTTATCTTCCGTTTCAACTGTAAACGGCAATTTAATTTTTTCCCATTTCATATAAACAACTGCAGAATTAGGGCTGCCATTTGGAGTTACTTTCATATTTTCAAAGGAATAGTTCAGCCATTCATGATATATTGTTTGTCCGGGTGTGGATGTTAATCGAAGTGCATCCTGAGTTTCATTATATGTAAAGGCTCCCCATTGATCTGCGATCTTATTGAAAATAATTGTCCAATCCTTTGAAGTAGGAATTATAAAAAATCCGTACGAACCTGCAGGCAAACTCTTCCCGTTTATTTTAACATCTGTAGAAAAAGTGATTTTTGTTGCTTCATTTGCACCGGCACGCCAGACTTTATTATATGGGACCAATCCTCCCCAAATCTTTCTTCCTTTCACTCCCGGACGGCTATAAGAAATTGTTACATCTGTCAATCCTATAGTTTCTTCTATAGAAGCTTTAGGGCTCACTCTTACCTCTTTATTCCAGGCAGGAATCTTTGAATCCTTTTGGTTTATTTTTTTTGTTTGTTGGGCATTTATTAAAAATGAAAAAGAAAATAGAATCCCGATTGTTAAAAGGGAGATTCGGTATTTTATATTTAAGTGATGCATTAAATTCTCCGATGTTTAAGCAAAATTATGGGATAAACTTATAAAAATATTTATAGAATAATTATTTAATGTTTGAGATTATAGATTTTAAGACTTCCGTTACTTTATCAATTTCTTCATAAGTATTATAAAAATGCGGAGAAAACCTGACATATCCTTCTCGAATTGCTAAGTGAATGTTTCTATTAGTCAGTTCTTCAAAAATCTTCTGCGAATATTCATGCTTGAATGAAATGATTCCGGAAATATTTTTTCTGGGTAAGTTTTTTAAAACCGGAGCTAATCCTATTGATTGCAGCCGGTCGATTAAATATTCCGCATTATCCAGAACCATTTTTTCAATTATGTCAAACCCAATTTCCTTAAAAAAGTTTAGCGAAGAATTAAGCGCATAGATTCCGATTGAATTTAATGTCCCTCCTTGAAAGCAATCAGCAGATTTTTTCAATTTCAAATCATAATTAAGAAGATTCCAAGCGTCATCAACAGAAAGCCATCCTATATATTTTGGCGCTATGTTTTTTTGTAATTCTTCAGAGATATAAATCATTCCCAACCCTTGCAGCCCAAGCATCCATTTTTGACTGCCGGCAGATAGAAAATCGATATTAGATTTTTGAACATCTAATCTAATAGCCCCCAAACCCTGAATAGCATCTACAGAAAAGATGATATTTTTCTCCTTACAAACTTTCCCGATCTTTTCAAGTTCAACTCTATATCCGGTTAGAAACTGAACATAGCTAATAGATACTAATCTTGTTTCAGGTTTTATATTATCAATTATATCTTCAGCAGAAACAATTCCATTATGAGATTTAGCAAAATCAAGAGCAACTCCTTCATTTTGAAGGTTCATGAAAGGATATACATTAGCAGGGAATTCAAGATCATTTAACAAAATCCGATCACCTTTTTTCCATTTAATACCTTGAGCGATAATATTAATACCGTTTGAAGTATTATCAACAAAAGCTATCCTATCAGGCGAAGAATTTATCAAAAGAGCAAGATCTGATTTAGTATCTTTAATGACTGATTGAAGACCTAAAAATTCATCAATATTAGTTTCGCTCTTTTCATAAAGAACCTGCTCGATTCTTTTCAATACTCTTTTAGAAAGAGGACCTGTGGATGCGTGATTAAAATATATCTTCCCGCTTTTTAAGTAAGAAAATTCTTCTCTTGCTTCATTCAAATTCATTTTTACAGCTCTTATAATAAAATTAGAATAAATTTAAAAATCATTCCAATATAATTGAGATTTCAAATCTTCTTTATAGCTACCAAAACTTTTTCCGGACTTAAATACTGCATACAATTATTAGGGCAGATAGGGGTAAAATAGCATTCACAATCAAAATCCGGCTCTAATATTTCTCCGCGACCATAAAGATAGAATTCATTTTTATTAAAAATATTATTGAATAAAATTAGGTTTTTCTTTAATCCCACAGCTAGGTGCATTGCCATAGTTACAGCACTAACAATTGTATCGCATTGATTAAGCAAATCCATAAAGACCTTAAGTGAAAAGTACCCAAAATATTTCGCACCGCTTTCTTTTTGAATTAATTTATTCTTTTTATCTTCCTGTTCACCTCCGAGGATTATAACTTCATAACCGCAACTAACCAAATCCTTAGCAAGTTTAATCCAATATTCAGTAATCCATAATCTTGAAGTCCATCTTCCTCCACAGCCGGTATTAAGCCCTATCACTTTTTTATCTTTATTTATATTCCAATCAATTCCAGAGTTTTCAATATCAAGAATATATTCTTCTCCTTTAAAATTATAGTCACAAATTTCAAAGATCTCCTGCATATAATTTTTTGTATTTTTCTTATTTAAATCATCAAATAATCCGGTAAGCCATTTATCCTCCTCAGCTTTTGATGAAATTGGCTTGGCATGACCGAAATCATCTATAGTAAAACCACTTTTCTTTTTGGCTGAAATTGAATTTGTCAAGGATATTGCAATACTATCTTTATCAAGATTTATAAGCCAATCAAAGTTTAAATTTTTAAGTAGTTCGATATTCTCAGTCGAGACATGAAGTATTCTATTGATCCAATTTGTACTAAGTATTTCGGGTGAATAGGTAAGCCAGGTTATTTGAGCATCCGGAAATTCTTTACGTATTTTTCTCAATAAAGGAGTAGTTCTTATAACATCGCCGATTGCACCAAGTTTAATAATTAATATTTTATTTGAAATCTTTTTATATGAAGGACAGTCATCGCAATGGTAGCCATTCTCTTTGTGGGGTTTGCATGGAATATCGCCTTTGAAAAAAGTACAATCTATATTTATAATCATTTTTGCTTTTCTTAATAGTAAATTAAATAACTTAACCTTTTAACTATTTTATAAGTATATATAATAAATTAAAATAAAAATAATATTTGACAAAATATAAATATATTTGAATAATATTCAGTAGCTTAATATAGAATTTTTACCGGACTTATTATGTTTTGATAACTATTGCTTAATAAAAACATTTATTTTAGATTAAATTTATCTTTTAAAGTTATGAGGTATTTTAATTTCACGCTATAATCTTAATTAAAAATAAAATATGAATAATTTATTTATGTTGATTTACTTAAAATGCAAAAAGTTAAAACTGGGTAAAAAATATCTTGCTACATTACTTATTTTAATTCTATTATTAGCAATGTCTTTTGGTCTAAACTTTTCTACTAGATTCAATAACTTCATTTTTTCAAATATTATAAGTCCCTACGATCCTCTTAAAGTTAATAAAAACTCTAATATTAAAGAAAAAAATGTAGACCAAGTTTATTGGAAAGATCCAAGAGGAGTATTTCCAATTTTTGCTTACAACACTCCAGATAGCTCAAGAGATCTAGTTTCATCACTGAAGATTATTGAAGGTGGTGGTATTAATATTTTAATAAATGCCAACCTTGGTTGGATGCCGTTTCCCAATCAGGTAAAAGAGGCATTTAAAAAATTAGGGAATTCCGATTTAATGTGGCTTACATATATTACAGACGAATGTAGAGATGATTATATTACTGGAAATACTAATGATAAAACAAATAATCATATTCAAAATTATTTAAATGAATTTAACGATAAATTTGTTTATGGATGGTATATTTGGGATGAGCCAGGCAGCAATAGAAAACCTTGCAGTCCATTAAATTTGATTCCAAATAATGATAATGCAGATATCAACATAATTGACAAACAAATTCGCTCTGATTCAGCATTTAATAAAAAGCTCGATTTTGTAAATCTCTTCCCGTCATACTGGTCCGGGACACCTACTTTTACAAAATATGCAAACTATATAAGTACTTTCATATCTTCTCAAGAATTTAAACCAAGAGTTTTATGTTTTGATAACTATCCTTTACTTAAATCTGAGTTCGGGGACTTTAGAAAAGACTACTATGCAAATTTGGATATAATTAGGAAAAAATCCCTTGAATATAATATTCCGTTTTGGGATATTGTATTATCTAGCGAACATTTAAGTTATAAGAACCCCTCTTTTGAAGAAATAAGTTTGCAGGTTTATTCTGCTCTTGCTTATGGTGCAAAAGGGATAGGCTATTATCTATATTCCAAATCATGGGAAAATATAGGATATAAATCATGGATACTTGAAAATTATGTGGACAATACAAATGTTGCCGATTCCTTACATGGTCGGTTATATTTACCCGTTAAAATCTTAAATAGGCAAATTCAAGCTTTAGGAAAAACTTTATTAGATCTAGAATCAACTGAAGTAATTCATTCATCCAATTTTCCAAACGGACAGAAGGACATATTGCAATCAATTTTATCAAATGATAGTTCGAATAGCTTTATAAAAAATATAGTTAATCTAAATGATCCTAAGTCAGATCCAAAAGTTTTAATTGGAATATTTCGTTCAAGAATAAACAAAAATGATAATGGAACTTATTTATTAGTAGTTAATAAAAATGTTGTCTCCGGTGTGAATGTTGAAATTTTATTGAAAAATGTAACGAATATTTATAAATTTAATAAGGTAAATGGGAAGCCATTTTTTGATTTTCACAACGATATGATAAAGACCAGCATATTACCTGGGTCTGGTGAACTATTTTATACTAATTAGAGGCAAATTCTAAAAAAATGTGAAATAAAATGATAATCATAAAAACTGCATTATTAGTTTATTAATAATTTTCTTCTTAACAATTACACAAAATAACGAAAATTTAAAATTAATAGGTGCTGCGACAGATTCATCTTTAGTAAAATCATTAGTCGGTACTAACCTTTCAATAAATTCAAAGGAATAAGATAATTATTAATAGGTCTTCTATTACCCTCTCTGGAATGAATATCTTTGCAGGAATTAAAGGCTGACTCTTCCTATCGACAAATAACGGAACAGTATGGACTTCGGTTGGCTTTCAGCCTAGTTCTAACTAGTCTATGTAAATGATGTTTTTAAATAACCCTAAGCAACTATCTGGTTCAATAATATAGATGCCAAATTCATATTGCAATAATATCGGTTTAGTGTAATTACTGTAAAAAAAATAAAAAATAATATTTCGATAACTGTTATAAATATATTAACTTTACCGTTTGTAAAATCAATAAAAGTTATATATTTCACAACTTTCTATCATAAAATTTAGGTGATTTAAATAATGGAAGAAATTCAAGGCAGCCGTCATGAAAAACAGTCTAAAAGCAATAAGGGCTTCGAAGATTTTTTAATTACTTTAGTTAAATGGAAAAAGATAATATTTTGGAATACCTTTGTTTTTACTATTCTGGCGATTGTTGTTAGTCTATTGATGGATAAATGGTATACTTCAACTGCTTCAGTATTACCCCCTCAAAAAAAAGGTGGTCTATTTGGCGATATTGCAGGATTTTCAAGTGCGATAAAAGATATTTCAAAAACTATCGGAAGATTAGGAAACACTTCTGAAGAAGCATATAGCTATTTAGCAATTTTGCAAAGCAGAACTGCTTCAGAGGATATAATTAAAAAATTTAACCTTAGAACAGTTTACAAAGTTAAGCCTTCTGCTCCAGAAGAAGATGTAATTGACGACTTAAAAAATAATGTTGATTTTAATGTTCAAGATGAAGGTAATATTACAATTAAAGTAACTGATAAAGATCCCAAACGAGCTGCTGATATGGCTAATTATTATGTCAAGATTTTAAATGATATTAGTATTAGATTAGGAACAAAAGAAGCAGAAAATAATAGGGAATTTCTCGAGCAAAGAGTAAATCAAGTTAATAATTCTTTAAGATCTTGTGAAGACAGTTTAGAAGAATTTAGTGCAAAGTATCACGTATATGAAATTGATGAACAAACAAAAGCTGCAATAAAAGTTGCTTCTGATTTAATGAGTCAAATTGAAATAAGTGAGATCGAATTAAGTATTCTAAAGAAAACGTATGGAAATAATAGTCCTGCACTAAGTGCTTCTGAATTAAAGATAGATAAATTAAAATCAAGCCTACAAAGTCTTAATTATGGTCCAAATTTAGATAAAAACAATAAAAATATTGGCCTCTTCGTTCCATTTAAAGAAATACCTGAAGTCGGAATGCAATATGTAAGGTTAAAAAGAGATTTTGAAATTCAAACTCAAATATTAGAATTTTTATACCCGCTTTATGAGCAAGCTAAAATTGATGAACAAAAAGATATTCCCGTTGTTTTAAGCCTAGATAAAGCAGTACCTTCGGAGAAAAAATCTTCCCCTAAAAGGGTAATAATAGTTGGCGTGACTTTCTTGTTGTCATTGCTTCTTTCTATAACCTGGATTTTATTTCTAGAATATTTTGCTAACCTAAAATTGGACAAAGAAAAATTTGAAAAAGTTAATAATGGAATATTAATTCCTTTAAAAAATATTTTTAAATTTAAGTCTTCAAAAAAGATAATAAATTAAAGACTAATTAAATATATATACATACATTATGCATACTCTGGGTATTAAACAATTTAAATATTTAATAATCTTTGAGGTTATTCTAGGTGTTATTGCTATTATAAACTATTTGCCTGCGTTAATAATTATTATTTCTATATTCAGTTTATTTTTATTATATCAATCATTTCAAGAACCTGTTTTTGCATTATTACTTTTAATGTTCTCCATATTAGCTGGTTCTATTGGCATAATTAAATTCAACGGCAAAACTCCTCCTATTTTATATGCTGATATAGTATTCCCTATTATTGTTTTTATATTAATCATAAAATCACTTTATTCAGAAAAAAATAAAGACTCTTACACCACACTGTCTTTGTATTGGGTTCCTTTTCTAATATGGGGATTATTAAGTTTCCTAATATCAGTTGATAAGTTTAGGGCACTATTGATTTGGAAAAGTTATTTTGCAGGTTTTATTAGTTTTACTTTTGCATACTTTGCAATACAAAAAGGAAAGCATGTAAAAATAATTTTTGCATCCTTTATTATTTGGGGAATACTATTAGCAAGTATCGAATTTTTTGTTCTTATGCAACTTGGCGGTTTGGGGCATGGGCTGGTTGATATTTTCTTTAAGAAAAACCTTGTTGCAACATCATGGGGTAGATCAAATTATTTGGCTACTTTTTATGATATTATAGTTCCTTTAACATTAGGTTATTTCTTAACTATAGATTCTTTTAAGGCAAAAATTTTTAGTGGCTTATCTTTACTCATTATGATGAGCGCAGAAATTTTAACTCTTTCAAGAGGCGGTATTTTATCTTTAACAATAGCGATAATTTTTTTCCTTTCCCGAGTAATTAAACCCAGAACATTTTTACCTATTTTAGGTGCCTTAATCTTAGTTATAGGAATTATTCTACTAAATCCATTAACCTATGTCTTAATACAAGGATTAATGACAGTCGATAATAGTTTTTCTTATTTCACTAGAGTTAATTTTTATAAAGATGTAGTGAATATGTTTCTAAGAAATCCAATTTATGGCGTTGGCCTGGGAAATTTAGGATTTCATTCAACTTTTGTATTAAAAACACAGGAATCAGCTCATAATATCGTTTTGGGTATGCTAGGAGAAACAGGAATCATTGGTGCTATTTTCTTTTTTACTTTTTTAGGGAAAATTATTCTTGAATTATTTAAGAATTATATAATTGAAAAAAATGATTCATTGAAAATCTTAAAATGGGCTTTAATTAGTTCTTTTGTAGGTGCTTTAACCCATTCAATGATGGAACCTAATTTTGAAGGATTTCAATTTTCAATAATGGTATGGATATTAATAGCTCTTTTTATGAAAATTAGATTACTTAATTTTAATGCCTCAATTTGAAAGTTTCTAAAAGTGGCAGATTACAAAATACGTACTTTTAAAGGTTTTTTTTGGAATCATATAAGCAAATTAGCTGAATACGGTCTTACTTATATTTTTGGTATTCTATTAGCCAGAAATCTTGGGGCAATTCAATATTCGATATATGTTACATTAATGAGTCTAGCATCATTCTCTATTATATTGGGGGGCTTGGGATTGGACGAAACCTTAAATAAATATGTCCCCCGCATTACGATTGAGAAAGGTAATTCAATTACGAACTATCTGGTTAAAAAATTATTGCGGTATAGGGTGTTGGCATTATTCATTATTACAGTCATAATTTTTATTTTTAGAAATGAAATTGCTAATCTTATAGGAATTAAAAACTTTGGTTTATATCTAATAGTATTATCTTTTTATATCTTTTTACAGAGCTTAGTAAATTATTTTTCTAATTTTTTTATAGCACAATTAAAAACTCGTATTGTCCTTGTTATTAATTTAATAACTAAGTTCTTAACATTAGGTATTGGTATTTATTTACTTGCAACCGGTCATGATTTATATTCAATTATATTACTTTTGGC
Source organism: Bacteroidota bacterium (assembly GCA_021783875.1). Classification (GTDB taxonomy): domain Bacteria; phylum Bacteroidota; class Ignavibacteria; order Ignavibacteriales; family Ignavibacteriaceae; genus FEN-1297. The sequence goes on along the minus strand of JAJXTM010000020.1, from coordinate 4,431 downwards.
AATAATAAGTGCTTTGACTATTTTGCTTTATTTGGGATCGGGAGGATATAAATTTATCTTTGCTAAAATAGCCAAAGTTGAAATAAAAGAGCCAATAAGCTTTGGCATAACTACTTGGGGAAATATGCTTCTAACTTTTATGCTCGGAAAGAATTCAAATATCATTATTCTTTCTTTAATAATAGGGAATCTAAAACAAATTGGCTTTTATGAAATAGCTTTTTCATTTACGCAATTAATCGAATATGTGTTTGCTGTAGGATTTACCGGTGTAGCACTTTCGTCATTTTCAAGTTTAGCGGTTACAGATAATGAAAAACTAAAGGATTTAAGAACATTATTAATAAAATATTTTCAATTTATTATTTTTCCCGTAAGCATGTATGTTTTATTTAATGCTGAATTCATTATTAAATTAATATATTCTGATCAATATATTCCAAGTATTTTCTTATTGAGGATCTTTTTAGTATTTAATATTATATCAGTCTCCTTTCTAGGAAGCGGTTCAAACACTGCAGTCTTATTTGCAATTGGTAAGGAAAAGATGGTCCTGGTTGTAAGGCTTATTACAGGCCTATTAAATATAATCCTTATTTTATTAATTGTTCCTACTTATGGTATAATTGCGGCAATTTCAATTACAGGAGCTTGTCTTTTGATCTCAGTCACTTTTGAATTCCTTTTGGCTGGGAAATTTATTGGTTGGAAATATGATTATTTGTATTTAATGAAAATTGTTTTTGTTTGTTTTTTTGCATTAGGTATTTCTGTATTGTTTGCAAAATATGTATTCCAAAATCATTTTATTAATATGGCTGTTTATTCGTTTATAATACTTTTGGGTTATCATTTGCTTAAGATTGTAGATCTAAGATTAAAAAAAATTTTATTACAAATTCATATGGTCATGCAATAGATGGACTTATCAATTATTATTGTTAATTATAATTTAGGTAGGGAAATAAATGAATGTCTTAAAAGCTTTCAAAAATTAGTAATAAATCTGAGCTTTGAAATAATAATAGTTGATAATTGTTCGGGAAAAAATGAAAAAGAATACTTAATACAACTTCAAAAAGAATTAGCAAAAGAAATAAATAATTTACATTTTTATTATTTAGATAAAAATATCGGTTTTGGAGGCGCAAATAATTTCGGATATAATATATCTATTGGTAAATATATCTGTTTCCTTAATCCAGATACATTCCTAATTGAAAATATATTCCCAACTTTATTAAATATATTTGATAATAATAAAGATGTTGGCATTTTAGGACCAAAAATTATCAATGGAAATGGTCAACAAGAGAAATCATTTGGATTTTTCCCGAATATCCTCACTGAAATGCTCAACATATTTTATTTATTGCCAAAAATTGAAATGTTGTGGATGAATAAAAATACAAAATTGAATAGCAAAGACTTTGTTAATGTTAATTGGGTAACCGGGTCAGCTTTATTAATTAGAAGGAATATCTTCGAAGAGATTTCAGGGTTTGATGTTAGCTTCTTTATGTATAGTGAGGAAATTGATTTGTGTAAAAGAGTTTCCGAAAAAAAATATTTAATTGGTTTTGTCCCTGATGTTAAAATTATCCATCTAAAAAGTGTGAGCTCAAAAAAAGATTATTTCTTTTTTACTAAAGTGAGTTATGAAAGTAAACTTGTTTATATTAAGAAACATTTCAATGGATTTAATGCAATAATTATCAGGGCAACAGTAATTTTACAGATAATAATTCAGGTAATACTTTGGATGTTATTATTTCCTTTAAATAAAAATAAATCAATTAATAAACTTAAAGCATTTCCGAATTTATTATTATCATTCCTTTCTAAATAAATTAAAATGTAAATGAAAAATATTTGCATAGATGCAAGATACATTCGCCCCCAGATGGATGGCATTGGTAGATATCTTTTTAATCTCATTGATCAGTTATCTTTAATCGATATTAATTATAATAATTATAAATATTTTATTCTTGAAATCGAAAAATTTTCAAAGGATTCTATTTTAAGAGGTTTAGACAATAGAACAAATATTACTTTTATAAAATTACCAGTTCAACCACAAACCATTAAAAATCATTTTATTTCTACGTATATTAAGAAATATCAAATAGACCTTTATCATTATGGACAATTTGATTTACCGTGGTTCTTGCCTGCACCAACAATAACAACAATTCATGACCTTAATCCGCAAGCATTTCCTAATTTTTTTAACTCATTTAGTGGTAAGTTTAAAAAACAATATGCGATTTTCTCAAATTGGATAGCTTTATATAAATCAGAATATGTTATAGCTATATCAGAGTCAACAAAAAATGATATAATCAGTTTGTATGGAGAAAAATATAAGAATAAAATAAAAGTTATTTATGAAGGGGTTAATGAAAAATTATTAAACCTTCAGCAAAAAGAAAAGTACTTAAACCGTTTACAAGATTTGAAAAAGATAAATGGGCTTACAAAATATTTAATTTATGTCGGTAACAATCGCCCTCATAAAAATTTAAAAAATATTTTGCTTGCTTTTAAAAAATTAAAAAATGAACACAACATTGATCATAAATTTCTTTTTATAGGGAAACATTATGAAGAAAAATATTTAGATGTCAAGAAATTTGCAAAAGAGTTAAATTTGCAAGATGATATTATCCTATTATCTTGTAATGAAGATGATTTAATATCGTATTATTTAGGTGCTACATGTTTGGTATTTTGTTCACTATCCGAAGGGTTCGGACTGCCAATCTTAGAGGCAATGGCATTAGGTATTCCTGTGATAACATCTAATTTGAGTTCAATGAAAGAGATTTCAAATGGATCTGCATACCTAGTAAACCCGTTTTCTATTGACGACATTACTTCCGGAATATTAAAATGTATTGCCGATGATATGTATAGAAATCAAATAATAATTAAAGGTTTAAATAATGCAAGGTCATTTTTATGGACAAATACAGCGGAAGAAACTTTAAAGTTGTACTCCTCAATAATATATAAGAATAAAAATAAATAATAAATCCTTGTAGATTATTTCACATAAAGGTATTTTATAAAAATTTAAAATGTCATTAAATAAGTCAAAAATAAAAATACTTCAGGTTATTACTCTATTTAGCGTTGGAGGGGCAACAGAAACTGTTATTTCGATGGCCTCTGGGTTAAAGGATGTAGGGTATGACGTTCATATTGCGACAGGTCCGAATATTCCTTCAGAAGGAAGTATGTATGAAACCGCAAAAAATTTGGGAATACCTGTCTTCACTTTTAAAAATATGAAAAGAGCTATTAATCCAATTAGAGATTTAATCACTACATATCAATTAATTAAATTTATAAAATCCGGAGAATATGATGTAGTGCATACTCATAGCTCTAAAGCGGGGGTTATAGGTAGGATAGCAGCTAAAATAGCTGGTGCAAAAGTAATAGTTCATACAGTTCACGGACTACACTTTCATCAATATCAGTCTAGGCTAAAGTATTATGTTTATGTCAAAATGGAAAAATTTGCATCTTTGTTTTGTGATAAAGTAATTGGGGTAACTTTTACTATTATCGATACAATGATTAAAAATAATATTATTAAGCAGGACAAAGGTGTCATGATAAGAAGTGCATTTGATTTAACAAGTTATCAATCACTAAATTTTCGTGAAAAGGCAAATGAGATATATGGTATACAAAATTATGATATTGTTATAGGAAATATTGGAAGGTTCTCCATTCTGAAAGGACACCAATTTTTAATAGATGCATTTAAAATGGTAGTTAAAGAAGTGCCTAATGCAAAATTATTATTAGTTGGAAATGGCGAATTAGAAAAAATACTAAAAGAAGTTGTCCAAAATGAAAAACTTAGTAATAATATAATATTTACAGGACTTATAAAAACTGAGGATATTCCACAAATTTTGGATTCTATAGATATTCTTGTTCATACTTCACTACTTGAAGGATTGGCTAGAGTTATTCCCCAGGCGATGATGATGGAAAAACCAGTAATATCGTTTGATATTGATGGTGCAAATGAAGTTATAATTAATGATTATAACGGATACCTTGTTGCTCCAAAAGATATTAAAATGTTAACTTTAAAAATAATCGATCTTTGTAAAGACAAAAATAAATCAGTAAAATTCGGGAAAAATGGAAGAATCAGTCTTGGAGATCAATTTAGCGAAAAAAAAATGGTTGATCAGATTGAAAAACTTTATATAAAGCTTTTAACATAAAAAAGAAATCTTTTGACAAAAAAACTTGAAAAAGCCTTAATACTCTCGGTTGATTTTCTTACCATAAATTTGGCATGGTACATTTATTATCAATTCCGCGTTCAAACCAGATGGTTTATAATTCTATCAATGCCAATATTTTACATACCAATGTTTGTAATATTTTTCTACTGGCTTA
>JAJXTM010000237.1 GCA_021783875.1 Bacteroidota bacterium | reverse complement strand
TGCTAAAAGTTATTGCGGCAATGAAAGAGAGAGTTTCGTTTATACGAGAATATTTAACTAAAAGTCCTTATTTCTTTGAAGCTCCGATTGAATATGATCCATCATCTATAGAAAAGAATTGGAAAATAGAGACAGCTTTACAAATGGAAAAGCTGGAAATTGCTTTTTCTAAGATTAGCAACCCCATAAAAGAAGAATTTGAGAACGCCTTAAATAATATTGCAGAAGAAATGAATATAGGAAAGGGTAAATTGATACATCCTCTTCGACTAGCTGTTTCTGGTATGAGTTCCGGACCCGGTGTATTTGATATTCTTTCAATTATTGGAAAAGTTGAGACGTCCAAGCGGATCAAATCAGCAATTAAAAATATAAAACTTAAATAATAATTCAGAAAAGGCAGTGACAAAATATGATTAACAATAATTTCAACGATTTAGGTCTTTCTGAAGAGAGTCTTCGCTCAATAATTTCAAAGGGATTTGAAGAACCTACAGAAATTCAGAGAAAAATGATTCCTTTGATTTTGCAGAACAAAAACGATTTAATAGGGCAAGCACAAACAGGTACCGGGAAAACAGCCGCCTTTGCATTACCGATTATTGATCAGATAAAAATCAGACCAGGATATCTTCAAGCAATTATTCTTGTACCGACACGCGAGCTTGCAATACAGGTATCTGAGGAGATTAATTCTTTGCGCGGAACCAAGAATTTATTAGTAGCGGCTATTTATGGCGGGCAGTCTTACGAAACACAACTAAGAATGTTTAAAAAAGGCGTTGATATAATAGTCGGTACTCCCGGCAGAATTATAGATCATTTAAGCAGAAAAAGTTTTTCAATGGATAAAATTTCATTTGCAGTACTTGACGAAGCTGATGAAATGTTAAACATGGGTTTTATAGAAGAAATTGAGAAAATTCTAAGTAAAACTAATCCAAAAAGGAGGACTCTTCTCTTCTCCGCGACTATGCCAGACAGGATATTGAAACTTGCAAAGAAGTATATGGGAAGCACAGAAATTATTAGAGCAGATAAAGCAGGTCAAACTATAGAGCTAACAGATCAAATATATTTTGAAGTTAGAGCTTCAGATAAATTCGATACACTTTGCCGAATTATCGACACGACGCATGAATTTTACGGTTTAATTTTCTGCAGGACTAAAAATGATGTGGATTTTGTAACTTCAAAACTTTCAGACCGAGGTTATGATGTTGAAGGACTTCACGGAGATATTTCTCAAGCACAAAGAGAAAAAGTACTCGGCAAATTCCGGAAAAGATCTATTAACATTTTAGTAGCCACAGATGTCGCTGCAAGAGGATTGGACATATACGACTTGACACATGTAATCAATTATGCATTGCCTCAGGACCCGGAGTCATATTTGCATAGAATAGGAAGGACAGGAAGAGCAGGTAAAGAAGGAACCGCAATTACTTTTGTTACACCAGATGAACACAGAAACCTTCAGATAATTAAAAACATTACAAAAACTGAAATCAGAAAAGAACGTATTCCTAATGTTGTGGATGTAATTAACTTTAAGAGGAATAAAATTACAACAAAATTAAAAGCATTAATTGAAGTTGAACTTGCTCCTGCTTATTTATCTCTAGCCTCTGAACTATTAAAAGATCAAAAAGCTGAAGACATTATTGCCTCGCTAATTAAGTATGCATTTCAGAGTGATCTTGAAGAGGACAGTTATACAGAAATACAAGATTTATTTGAATCACAGAGACAATCTAAATCCAAGAAATCCAGAAATAAGTTTGACACTAATGCAAATTATTCCAGACTTTTCATAGCATTAGGGAAAAAAGACGGAATGAATCCTCGTAAGTTATTAGACATACTAAAAAAGAGCGCAAATGTTGACGGAAAGAATGTAGAGGCAATCCAGATAATGGACTCTTATTCGTTTTTCAATGTGCCTAATAGAGAAAGTGAAATTATCCTAAATCGTTTAAATTCTCCAAATAAAAGCAAGCGACCTTTAGTTGAACGTGCTAAAGCTGCGAAAAAGAGATAGAAAATTACTTTAAAAAGGATATTTAATTTTTTTTCCCCCAGCTATCTTTTAAAGTTACGGTTCTATTGAAAACAAGCTTTTCATTTTTAGTAAATTTTGAATCCACGCAAAAGTATCCATGCCGTTCGAATTGGAATCGGTCTCCAGGTTTAGCATTTTTCAACGAAGGTTCAATAAGAGTCCCGGTTAAAATCTCCAATGAATTCGGATTAATAAATTCAAGAAAATCTTTTTCTTTATCGGAATCAGGAGCTTCAACAGTAAAAAGTCTATCATACAATCTAACTTCAGCATTAACCGCATGAGATGCAGACACCCAATGAACCGTACCTTTTACCTTTTTATTACTTGAGCCAGTACCGCTTTTAGTCTCAGGATCATAAGTGCAATGCAATTCTATAACCTCGCCATTATCATTTTTGATAATTTCTTCGCATTTGATTATATAAGCATAGCGAAGTCTGACTTCTCCGCCGGGAACAAGTCGGTGATAACCTTTCGGAGGCAATTCCATAAAGTCAGTCTGTTCAATAAATAATTCACGTGAAAACGGGATTTTACGAGTTCCCATTGAAAGATCTTCGGGATTATTAACAGCATCGAGTTCTTCTACAGAATCCGGATAATTTGTAATAATTATTTTTAGAGGTCTAAGGACTGCCATAACTCTTTGAGCGCAATGATTGAGGTCTTCACGAATAGCAAATTCAAGTAAAGCAATATCAGTCATTGCATCCCGTTTAGCAACGCCGACGATTTCAGCAAAATTCCTAATTGATTCCGGTGTAAAGCCTCTTCTCCTGAAAGCTGATATGGTAGGCATACGCGGATCATCCCAACCGTCTACATATTTTTCCTGAACCAAAAGCAAAAGTTTACGTTTGCTCATAACAGTATAATTTAGATTTAAGCGTGCAAATTCTATTTGTTGCGGATGATGAATATTCAATTCATCCAGAAACCAGTCGTATAAAGGTCTATGGTTTTCAAATTCGAGTGTACAGATTGAATGAGTAATTTTTTCCAGCGAGTCTTCCAATCCATGCGCCCAGTCATAGGTTGGGTAAATGCACCATTTATTTCCCTGACGGTGATGTTCAGCATGTAAAATTCTATACATTATTGGGTCACGGAGATTGAAGTTTGGGGATGCCATATCAATTTTAGCCCTTAAAACTTTTTCGCCATTTTTAAAGACGCCATTTTTCATTTTTTCAAAAAGGTCGAGATTCTGTTCGACCGACCTATTCCGGCAAGGACTTTCTTTTCCGGGTTCTGTAAGAGTACCTCTATTTTCTCTAATTTCGTCTGCACTTGCATCATCGACATAGGCAGCTCCTTTTTTAATAAGTTCGATAGCCCAATAATGCATTTGCTCAAAATAATCGGAGGCAAAAAATATTCTGTTCTCAAAATCACTGCCAAGCCATTTAACATCTTCAATTATTGAATCGACGTATTCCTGCTCTTCTTTACTAGGGTTAGTATCATCAAATCTTAAATTAAATTTTCCTTTATAATCTTTAGCGATTCCGTAATTCAGGCAAATAGATTTAGCGTGACCAATATGCAGGTAGCCGTTAGGTTCGGGGGGAAACCTTGTATGAACTTTTCCCTGCCATTTATTGGTTTTCATATCTTCATCGATGATTTCACGAATGAAGTTTTTTGGTTTATTTGCAGAATCTTCTGTGATCTTATTATCTTCCATTTTGAATTGATTTTTAATTATTAAATAATGCTGCAAAATTACGGAATTATGCGGAGAGGCTCAAATTTAAGGGAAAAGCAAAACAACAGAGGGAGAGAAATGTTTAATAAATTATTATAAAATCATTTTGCTTAAAGCTTAAGAGTTTATTAAGTTTGGATTCAATTTTTAGAAGGTCTTTAATTTAGACTGCTAAAATTAAGTATGCCGAAGTGGCGGAATTGGTAGACGCGCTGGACTCAAAATCCAGTCTGGCTCACACCAGGTGCCGGTTCGAGTCCGGCCTCCGGTACATTAGGAAGCTCAATATTTACTTATTGAGCTTTTTTATTGCTTTATCTGAAATATCTTTACGGTAATAAATATTTTCATAATTTATTTTAGATAATGCTTGGTAAGCCTTTTCTTTAGCAGATATTAGATCATTTTGTTTAACAAAAGATGTAACTCCTAAAACCCTTCCTCCACTTGTTACTAATCTGCCATTTTCATTTTTAGTCCCAGCATGAAAAATAATTGCATCCTTGGTAGCATTGTTCAATCCGGTAATTTCAAATCCTGTTTTGAATTCTTCCGGATAACCACCCGATGCGGCAACTACACAAACTGATGCACCACCGTTATAATTTATTGCATCTTTATCTAATTTTCCTTTGGCACATGAATATAAAAGATTAAGAAAATTTCCTTTGAGAAGAGGCAGCACAGCCTGCGTTTCGGGGTCACCAAATCGGCAGTTAAATTCTACAACTC
>JAJXTM010000236.1 GCA_021783875.1 Bacteroidota bacterium | reverse complement strand
ATATTTTTGATTTAAGGTCATTAAATGTACTTCAATTTGACCTGCTAAAAAAAGCTTCCACAATGATCAAACCTGGAGGTTTAATTGTATACAGTACATGTTCAATTGAACCAGAAGAAAATTTTGATATTGTGAAAAAATTTCTAAGCGAAAATTGTAATTTTAAACTTGCGGATATTTCCGGTCAAATTTCAAAAGATCTGATTGACGAAAATGGATGCATCCAGACTTTTCCTCATGTTCACAAAATGGATGGAGCTTTTGCAGCAAAAATAATTCGTATTAATTAGTTATAATAATTTAAATCTTTTAATCATATGTTTGATAAAATTTCTGAAGAACTAAAACAAGCACGAGAAAATGCTTCGTTAACCATACAGCAAGTTGCATCTAAAACAAGGATTGATATTAAGTTTATTGAAAATATCGAAAATGGAAATTTCTCATTTATGCCTGAACTTTATATAAAAGCATTTATAAGAGATTTTTCTAAAACAGTTGGGTTAGATGAAAACATTATGATGAAGAAATTTGATGCGGCAAAAAAGGGATTGCCTTTAGAGAATATAACTACACCGGAAAATGACTCAACAAAACAAAATTTTATTGAAAAAAAAGGAAAGGATTTAGCTTTTTCTTCTCCTCTATACTCAAATAATGATGAAGCTGAAGTTCAAAGGGAAAATGCAATTAGGTATAAGAAGAGAATGATAATTGCTTCTTCAATTGCCGGAATCTCGGTACTTTTTATTATCATTTATTTTGTTTTTTTCGGGAGCAGCTCTGAAATAATCGTTTCAGAAAAACCTATTAGCGATATTATAAAGGAAAGTCAAAGTCAATATAATCTAAACAAAACAAACGATTCTGCTGGTGATACTTCAAATGTGATTTCAAAATCAGATAGTTTATCATTACTTATCAACTCAAAAGACACTTCATGGATAAAAATTATTTTAGACGGGAAAAATGAAAGTTCGTTTACTTTATTTCCCTATTCAAAAAAGAATATAAAAGCAAAGTCTAATTATCAGTTGACGGTCGGAAATTCTGCCGCAATAAGTTTATTATTAAATAATAAATTGCTTAATTTTTCAGGCAAAAAGAATATGGTTCAACAGATTTTTATAGATAGTTCAGGAATGAAATATATGAATACCAAGCAAAACATCGATCATAAATAATTAAATGTCCGTTAACATAAGTCAAAGAATAAACGAATTAAAAGAAATAATTCTTGAGCATGATTATCAATATTATATTCTTGCAGAACCAAAGATAAGCGATCAGGAATATGATTTACTAATCAAAGAGCTTGAAAAACTTGAATCAGATTATCCTGATTTAATTACAAAGGATTCTCCGACTCAAAGGGTCGGCAAGGACTTAACAAGCGATTTTAAACCTGTAATTCATAAGGTTCCTATGTTAAGTCTGGCAAACACTTATAATGAAGAAGAATTATTTGATTTTGACAGACGAGTGCATGATGGATTAAAGAAGGATGATATAATTGAATATGTAGTGGAACCCAAAATTGACGGTGCATCAGTTAGTATAAATTATGTAAACGGATTACTTAAAACTGCGGCTACGAGAGGTGACGGAGTAGTAGGTGAAGAAATCACGATAAATGTCAAAACAATAAAATCAATACCTTTAAGGTTAATAAATTACAAAGCGTATAAATATAAGCTAAATGATTTTGAAGTCCGGGGTGAAATATTTATAAATATTGAAGATTTCAAAAAGTTGAATGAAGAACGTGAAAAAGAAGGTGCAAAATTATTCGCTAACCCTAGAAATTCTAGTGCCGGCACATTGAAATTACATGATCCAAAAATTGTTGCAAAGCGCCCGCTTAACATCTTTCTATATTTTTTAATAAGCACAGAAGAAGAGTTTAACTCGCAAATTGAAAATTTAGGTTTGCTAAAAAAACTCGGATTTAATGTAAACCCTGAGCATAGACTTTGCAAAAATATTTATGAAGTAATTGAGGCATGTCATATTCTTGAAAAAAAGAGAGAAACTCTAAAATATGAAATTGACGGTGCTGTTATAAAAGTGAATTCAATACATCAGCAAAAGCAATTAGGAAGCATAGCTAAGTCCCCACGTTGGGCTGTTGCATTTAAGTTTAAAGCGAAGCAAGCAACATCAAAATTGAAACGGGTAACTTGGCAAGTCGGTCGAACAGGCACTTTGACTCCGGTAGCAGAACTTAATCCGGTAATTCTTTCCGGCTCTACAATTAGCAGGGCAACGCTACACAATTATGATGAAATAAAAAGAAAAGATATTCATTATGAAGATACAGTTATTTTAGAAAAAGGCGGAGATGTAATTCCAAAAATTGTAGCTATTGTTTTAGACAAAAGGGTGATTAATTCCATACCAGTGGAGCCTCCAGAGTTTTGTCCTGTTTGTAAATCTAAATTATATAAACTGGATGATGAAGTGGCTTTTTATTGCGAGAATGTAGAATGTCCTGCCCAGATTAAAGGACGTCTTCAACACTTTGTTTCGCGCGGGGCTATGGATATTGAAGGATTAGGAGAATCATTAATTAATTTATTGGTTGAAAAAAATTTTTTGCACACTTTTTCCGATATATATGAATTGAAAGATCGCAGATCTGAATTAATAGCAATTGAACGCTTAGGCGAAAGAAGTATCGATAATTTATTAAATTCAATCGAAGAAAGTAAAAAACAGCCATTTCATAAATTATTATATGCAATAGGAATCCGATATGTAGGATCGGGTGCTGCCAAGAAACTTGCTGAATATTTTTTATCTATAGATAAAATTATAGAGGCAACTGAAAATGAAATTTCTTCGATTAATGAGATAGGTCCTCGCATCAGCCAAAGTGTTAAAAGTTTTTTCAATCAGAAAGAGAATCTAGAAATTATATCTAAATTAAAAGACTACGGACTGAATTTTCAATCTGGTATTAAAATTATAAAAACTAATTTCTTTATAAATAAAACCTTTGTATTGACCGGTACCTTGAAAAATTTTTCTAGGGAAGAAGCCGGGGATAGAATAATTCAACTTGGCGGAAAAATATTATCAAGTATCAGTAAAAAGGCAAATTATCTTATAGCTGGAGAAAATGCAGGATCAAAATTGGACAGGGCAATAAGTCTCGGGGTGGATATTTTAGATGAAAATAAATTCACTAATTTGCTTAAGGAAGCTTCAAATAATAATGATTAACGTTAAATATTTAATTGCCAATATTATTATTAATTCAAAGCTAAAAAAACATCCTAAGATAAAACAAGTATTTAATTTTGCATTCAAAAAAGCAGAAACATTTTTTATTATTTTACCGGAAAATGAAATTGATTTTCATAATATAATTAAAGAACTCAATTTTTTTGAGGTTAACAATAAAATGTTTTCACTTCTTGTAAATGACTTCCGAATAAATGCTTTACCAACGAAGTACAAAGAAAAATCTCTTGGTTTTAACATGAAGGATTTAAACATATTAAAACTGCCTACAAAACAATTTTCTCAGAAATTAAAACAAATTAAATCAGATTTAGTTATTGATTTGAATAAAAATGAGAATCTTTTTTTCAGCTATGCAGCAAATCTTATTGATTCGGATATAAAAATTGGATTTGAAAAAAATGGTGCAGACAAATTTTACAATATGCAATTTTCAAAAAACGACCAAGATTCTGAATTATTTTATAAAAATTTCTTAAATTGCTTACAAATGTTTTAAAGGAATTTCATGAACTTCGAGACAAAGCGAATTGACGATATTACAATATTAAAATTAAATGAAAAGAGACTTGATACGAATATTTCAGGGCTATTAAAGGGGGAATTTACATTATTAATTAAAGTGGAAAGCATATCTAAATTAATTGTTGACTTAAGCGAAGTTGAATCTTGTGATAGTTCCGGATTAAGTGCCCTGCTTGTAGCAAATAGGATTATGGAATCAACGGGAGGAAACTTGATTATTTGTTCACTTTCTTCAAAAGTACTATCTCTTATTAAGATAACTCATCTGGATCGTGTTCTTGAAATTCGGGAAAATGCAGAGATTTCTTTCAAAGAAATGAAAAGTTAATAAAACTAAAATAATCAAAAACTTAAACTTAAATTTATATTTAAATGAGATTAGTTTAATGATTTTGAGTGATTTGCTTAATCACTTTGCCGAGTCGCTCATAAGTAATTCCAGGATTAACTGGTTTTAGAATATAATCTGTAATCCCCAGCCCTATTAACTTGGTTATAATTTCGCTATCCTTCTCTGATGAAATGATTAATACTGGAGTTTTGGCAAACTTTTCATTTTTTCTTAACAATTCTAAAAATTCAACTCCCCCCATTCCTGGCATATATAAATCTAAGAGAATAATATCAGGGGCAACTTCTGCCAGCAATTTTAGTCCATCCTCTCCATTATTTGCAGTGTATATTGAACTACCGAATTTTTTTTTAATTAAAAATTTCAGGTAAGCAAGAACCGTT
>JAJXTM010000019.1 GCA_021783875.1 Bacteroidota bacterium | reverse complement strand
TATTACCGGTATTATTATCATTACCTGAGAAACTAAAGTATGTAAAATCTAAAGATGCTTTGATACCTGATTTTGATTGATAAGCTCCGCCAATTCTAAATAAATTTGCATTTAGTCTAGTATAAATAAGAGATTGAGAATATAATATTTGCGAGGCATCTGAACGATCATAAGTTGCATAAAGTGAATAGATATTAGGGACATCATCTCTCAAATAAACATTAACAAGCGGCTGAGAAATTTGATTCCCATAATAGGAGTTTCCAAATCCGACTCCAAACCCGACATATTGAGACAACCGTAAACCAATATTCCATTTAAAGCTATTAGCATTTAATATAATGCTATTATTAGCCAAACTTTGCCGGTAAGCCTCAGCACCTACAGATAAAAATTGTGTTACCCCGAAATCCAATCTCAACCCTTGTGTATTTTCTTTTACCCCTGAATTATCGATGTAGAATGAAGTATAAGGTGTAAGTAAGGTATAAGTCGGGAAATTAGAAAGGAACGCTCTAAACCCGGTAACCGGCAGCCAAGCAATTCTTTGATTGACTGTAAGCGCTTCAGTAGAATCAAGTTTTAGACTATCCTGCATATTATAAAAAACATCTCGAGCTTTGCTATATTCATGCATTCTGGAATATGAATCACCTAAATAGAGATTTGTTGTAAAATCATAGGGCTGTTGTTTAGCGAGATTTTGGAAAGAAGAAAGTGAATTAACAGTATCGCCCATATAGTAATATGCTTTTGCCCTTGCAAGATCGACATTGATATCATATCCTTTGCTTAAAATACTTGTATAAATATCAATCGCCTTTTGGTAATTTCCGGCACAGACATTAACATCTGCATATTCCTTTTCAATAACTATATTAGGTTCAGTCTGAGCTAAATATTCGTCATATTTTGTTAAAGCTTGATGACAATGATTTTCTCCGTAAAGTCTTTCCCCTTCTAATAAAATTGCAAATGATTGTTCCTGCTTATAGCGAAGTTTTTGGACATACATATCAGATTCGAGTTCTTTTAAGTCACTGCTATTTGGATTTATTGATTTAATTCTATCCATATAATTTTGAGCAGAAGTAAAATCATTTGTATGCATACTTAATGAGCTAATAGCAATTAAAGCAGCAAGGTTATTAGGATCTTTTACCAATACGTTATCAAGGTATTTTTTTGCAATATCATTATCACGCCCAATCCAAACAGCTAATTGACCTCTGAATAGCTGATAATGTAAATTATTTGGGTCTTTAGAAATAAGAGTATCCATGTTTGCAGCAGCCCTATCAAATTCCCTATTCATAGCCTCTGACTGGGCAAATCCATATAATACCTCTGAATCATTAGGAAACCTATTTAAATAGTTTTCATAGACAGCTTCAGCAGAATCATAATTTCCGAGATTAATATAATATTGTCCCAAGCCAAGTACAGCTTTTTTATTGGTAGAATCCTTAGCAAGCAGTGATTTAAAGTCATCTATTTTTTTATTAAAAGCAATTGTTTTTATAGAATCAAGTTGAGTTGATAAAGCAGCTACTTCAGAGGAGTCATAATTTGCACTAGTTAAAATATCAATTTGTTGGGAAGCCTCTTCAAACCTATTAGCACTAAATAAGGCTTTTACCAAAGTCAATCTTGTTTCATTGTCATCAGGTTTTTTTTTAAGAATTCTATAGTATTTATCTATTGGATATATAAATTCCGGTCTGACCGGAGGTAAGCCGTAATTATAATGTTTAATAGAGGTGTCATTAACAGTATAAATATAACCATGACCTCGTGCTTGATCCAAGCCACTTTGAGCTTCTCTAAAAAATGGCTTTAATGCAAGCGAGTTTTGAAATGCATCAATTGCAATTTTAGTTTTACCAAGCCATAAAGAAAAATATCCAAATCTTGACCAAATTCGTTGATCATTAGGATATTCTTCTGTATATCTTTTAAGAATCGGCCAACCTTTCGCAATATGGTTATTTTTAGCTAATATCTCAGAATATCTAATAATTTCGTCTGGTGAAGCATGCGCACGCACTAAATAACGGTCATACCATTCCTCAGCGACATCCCATTGCCCAAGATTTTTATATGCTATTCCTATTTGAAGGTAATTATCAGGTTTATTTGGGTTAATAGCAATTTCCCTTTTATATCCTTCAATTTGGTTATATAGTAACGAATACCAAAGTTGTGTTGCGCGAGTTAAATTCTGGCTGATTGCTTTATCATAAGGGGCTAATTTAAGAGCTGAGCGGTAATCATAAACTGCATTTTCAAACATTTCTCTTTTTTCATTGCAAACACCTCTAAGATTATATCCATCAGGTCTTTGGGGATAGGCAGATATATATTTATTCAAAAGATCAATTGCTTCACCATATTGCCCGAATTGCATTTCACGCATTGCTTCAACTTTCATAGCTTCAAACTGAGGTTGAGCAAAAATATTAGCGTAAAAGCAAAGGAATAGAATAATAAAAGTTGAAAAGAAAAGCTTTTTCATGTATTTCGCTTTTCTAATTAAATCCTAAGATATTTTTTTCAGACACTTCATCAGACAAAATCTGTTGAAATACATCTTCGGCAGAATGCACATTTTCATCAATTTTAGCAGTAAAAACTGAGATGTAAGGAGTAACTTTTTCAAGATAGAATTGATCTGTATTAGGCAAGTTACTTTTAATCTTACTTAAAAGAGCATTTGTTCCTCGTTGTTCTTCTCTAACAATAAGGACAATAACTTTATTGTTTAATACACAAATCTTATCTTTTTTATCAGTGGAAAGGCGTAAAGCATTTTGGAGTTGATTGAGAGTTAAAAGTCCTTCTTTAACTGCAGCATTATCCAATCTAAATGAAGCTATAGTAAATGCCTGTCCTGTACTCTTAAAAAGAGCTATCTGGTTATTAAGAATTAACTTAAAATCATTAATAGAGTAAATATTTGAAAAAGAAAAATTTTCAGATGGTAAATCAATATCAGCAAGAGACTTATACTTCAAATCTTTTTTAGGTAGTGAAGGTTTATCAGGATTTTGATTTAGGTTACTAGGGGTAATGGATTTTGGTTTAAAATCTACAGTTATTCCTTTATAAGGTTCAATTAAATAATTAGCTTTAAACTTTCCTTCAGCATGTCCGATATTTGGAGTAATTGTAATTACACCTCCCTGATTAGAAGTTGTCTCATCATCATTTTTTTGAAGAAAGATTATTCCAGTTGAATAAGTTGCTAAAGCATCTACTATAGAATTTGCGAGAGATGTAGCCGGATCACCAATGACGAAAAGACTTGTGATTCCATTTTCTTCAATAGATTCAGTAGTACGAACGAAAACATCTTGAAGTAAATTTATGTTATTAAATCCAATAAAAGGAGTAAGTTCATCAAAGACAATTTTATTTGGCTGATATTGATCCACAACAGTGACTATATCGTTTAGATATTCTACTAAAAAATCATCCGGATTTCCGACACCATAGAGATCAGAAGGAGGGGCAACTCTAACTACAATAATGAGATTCTTATTCATATAATGTTGCAAATCGAAGTCAATTGAAGCAGCATGAATCATTAAGTCTTTAGGGCGCATACTTGTAAAATATAAGCAAACTTCTTTTTGATTTGCACATTCCAGAGCATATTGAAGCGCCATTAAAGTTCTTCCGGATTTTCTCGCACCTATCAATAAGTAAGTGCCGCCCTGGTAAAATCCTCCCCAGGTATTATCTACAAGGGAAATTCCGGATTGAATAAGTTGTATTTTCTTTTTCATAGCCATATCATTTTTCTTAAGAATCTCAATAATTATGCCGTTAAGAAATTCGTTCTAATTATCATTTTTTTTTAGAATCCGATAAATACTGACTTAAAAAGAGACATGAAATCAAGATTGAATTATAATGGGACATATTTGATTTTTTATATTTACTAATTTGAAAAGAAACCAAAAACAAATAAAGCAGTTGCATTTCCTGAAATTGTTGGTTCATTTGTTATATAATCATTAAAGTCATCATAATATTTACATTGCTCGGTATTAAATAAATCAAAAACATGATTTTTTCGTTTAATATTATAGTTATTCAGTATTACTTCAGGAGCAGGTCCGGCAGACAAAGCGCCGGGCAAATATCCTCCATGGAAAAAACCGACTTGTGAATGCAAGTGTTTAGGGAAAACGGAACCAATATCATATATAAAAGAAATTCCCCAAGGGTTTCTGCCTAAAACATAATCCCGCTGAAATATAGCTAGTGAATCAAAGTTTGAATTTCCGGTTGCATCTTTATACAGAATAGCTTGCAAAGCAGCTCCTAAAAAAGCATTAGTACTACCCCATGAGTAGGCCATTGCCTCATGAAAAATGGATGAATCCTTTTTCATATTAAAAAACCGCAAATTATTTAGGATATAACCTGCAAATCGGGGAATAATTTTTGCTAAACGATAATCAGCTAAAGAATTTAAGTTGCCGTAACTCCACCAATAATCCGAGCCAGCACTATCCGCATATTTTATGGCATCATCAAGATACATGGGTTTCTTTGTTGTAATATATAATTCAACTGCTCCTAAAGCAAGTTTACCATAGAAAGTGTGATCCTGATAAAATCCGGATTGACTGCTATCAATATTTGGGACACTATTCCTAATCGAATAAAATTTTTCCGCAGCATTTAGGCATACTTTTGCAAAATCAAATTTATGAAACTTATCACTCCAGATGCGCGAAGCAAGTGCCATAACAGCAGTATACATCCCAATTTGATTTTTCCCGATTCCGGTATAACCCAGCCTATTATACTGAAGCGAATCATTTTCCGGCATTCTCCAACCAGCTGAATGATCTCTCAGGTCCTGCACTTGGGTAACTAATTTATCACCAGAATAATTACATCGAAGCATCCAATCAAGACCGATTTTTGCTTCTGCTAATACATCAGGCACTCCATCTTTATTGTCATCAAATCCAAATTTACTTTTATCAAAATCATAAGAAAACATTAACATATAAGTAGTATATGAAGTAGTAGATAAGAATTTTATATAATCACCAGCATCATGCCAGCCGCCTGTCAGGTCAACTCCACTGAATTTACCAGAATAATTAGCATCCCCGATTAACCCAGCGACATCGGAGAGATGACAAGGTTTATGCAGAATCGGATTTGTAGGGCCGCATCTCTGTTCTCTGAAGAAAAGCATTAAAGAGTCAACAACGTTATTATAAATATCGTTACCAATTTTAAATGGAACTGAAGTCTCGTTATTAATTTCTATTCGATAATTACCAGGCAAAGTTAATTTAGAAAAATCAATTTGATAGCAATAATTAAATTTTCCATATGCATAAAGAGAATCATTTATAGTATTAGAATAGACCGAAGTTCTATTTACAGTATTAATAATCTTAAAATTACGGTAAGGAATAGGGCTTTGTGACATTACAACAGCCGATTTCAAATCTCCTGGAAGAAACCCTACTTGTGACACTCTGATATAAATTGGATCCGGAATTGTCGAGGCACAATTAACAATAATAAAAGATAGAATAACAAAAAGAATGCTCCCGGCAATCCGATTCATATTACCAAAGGAAATATGCTTTCTGTCTTTGAAAAAATTATCTTTCATTGTTCCTAGTTATAATTTTAAGAAAAAATCTATTCTATAATATAATCAAACGTTAATAAAATTATTTGTTCATTAAATTTATCTATCCTTTCCTTTATATAAAAAAAAGAAATACCGATTTTGTATTCTTCCCACTTCTTCAAAATTTAACACAATGTACACTATCTTTTTATTTAAGGATTTTATAATATAGTGATCATGTGTTCACTAATATTATAGAATAAAAAATTAATCAAATATATATGGATTTAAAAAAGTATAAACTTCCCGGCGACCAGTTAAAGATTACAAAATTATTTGGGCGTCTTCCTGTAAATACTAGATCAGTTAACTTTGACATATCTGATTACGAGTTTCTTTTTAAGGATGAAAAGACCATTAACTTGATAAAATCCGGGAATACTATTGGATGTTTTTACATAGAGTCTCCCGGAATGCGCTCATTACTCAAAAGACTTGAGGTTGACAATTTTGAACTTCTTACGGCAGCAAGCTCAATAATACGTCCTGGCGTAGCCGAAAGCGGAATGATGCAACAATTTATTTTGCGGCATAAAAATCCAGCCATGAGGAAATATTTCATTCCTCAGATGGAGAAGGTTCTTGGCGATACATACGGGATAATGATTTATCAAGAAGATGTTCTCAAAGTAGCTCATTTTATTGCCGGATTAACTATGGACGAAGCGGATATATTGCGGCGTGCAATGAGCGGTAAAATGCGTTCACATAGGGCAATGGAAGCTTTGACAACTCGTTTCTTTGACTCATGCAGAGAAAAGAAACTTTCCGACTTTGTTGCTAAAGAACTTTGGAGACAAATTGAATCATTCGCAGGTTATGCGTTCTGCAAAGCTCACAGTGCAAGTTTTGCCCTGCTTTCTTTTCAAGTTGCTTACCTTAAAGCTCATTATCCGGCAGAATTTATGGCTTCGGTTCTGTCCAACGGCGGAGGTTACTATTCAGCTGCCGTTTATATACAAGAGGCGAAACGTTTAGATATTGAGGTAAAACTTCCTTGCATTAATAATAGTGGATACCAATACTCCGGTAAGGATAAAATTATACGTATCGGGCTTACTGCAATAAAAAACATTTCTCATGAAACATGCAAGGTTATTATCTCAGAAAGGGAGCAAAATGGTATATACACTTCCCTCCTCAACTTTATTTCCAGAGTTCAGTCGGGGTTTGAAGAAACTTCTATGCTGATTAAAATCGGCGCACTAGACTGCTTTAATGAAACACGTCCGTCTTTATTACGTATGCTCGATATTTATTCTCATCATCTTAGATCCTTAAGTCAGAATTTACTTTCTTTGTTTGCCGATGAATATTACAAGCTTATCGCGGAAGTAAAAACAGATAAAGATTATACTCCTGAGGTAAAATGCATGATTGAATATGATTCTTTAGGCTACATGGTTACTAAACACCCTCTTGAATTTTATTCAGATCTGATAAGTAAACCCGGAATTATCAAAGCGGCAGAAATGTATAAGTTCGACGGTAAGAGAGTTAAAATGGCGGGTTGGTTTATGACCTCAAAAAGGATCCGCACTAAAAAGGGCGATATTATGAAATTCCTTTCGCTCGAAGACTTAAGCGGAACTTTTGAAGCCGTGATTTTTCCAAAAATATATTCTAGCATTGCAGAAAAGACACTATCAATGGGACCTTTTATTCTGGAAGGGAAAGTTGATGCTGTTAACGGTGGCAATATAATCGTAGAGAAACTTGATATAATTGTTAACTCCGGACTAAAGTCTACTCTTCAAAAAGACAGTTCCGATTATTATTATACGCCTGACGATGAAGGGTTTATAGAAGACGATATTTGGATATCTAAGCAAGAAAAATTCAGAGAGTCAATTGCGATATAATACATACAATCAATTTGAGTAAAATATAAATATTATGGATAATATGACCCATTTACACGTGCACTCAAATTATTCTCTTCTTCAAGGCGCTTCCTCTATTGAAGGTTTGCTGACAAAAGCAGCAAGTCTAAATATGTCAGCCCTTGCCCTTACGGACACTAACGGTATGTATGGTTTAATCCCCTTTGCAAAAAAAGCTGCGGAATTGAATATTCAGCCAATTCTGGGGACATTTATATCCGAGCCTTCAAATGACACAATGTATGCTATTTTTCTTGCTAAAAATATCCAAGGTTATTCCGATTTATGCAATATTATTACTATGCGAAAACTCAGAAAAGATTTCTCGCTTATAAAGCTCCTCAAAAATTATTTTAAAGATCTATTCATCATTACTCCCTCTTTTAAACTATTAGACAGTATACCGATTAATAACAATATTTTTGCAGAGCTAGTCATTACAAAAGATTATAAGTTTAGAAACAAATTGCTATATGATTTCGCCTTATTAAAGGATATAAGATATATTCCGACAAATCCAGTATATTTTCTTAACAGCGATGATTTCATTCTTCACAAAACTCTTACGGCAATACGGAAAATCAATTCGATAGATAATATTGACAAGAAGGATTTAGTTGATGAAGATTTTTTTTTCAAAAGTCCCCACAAACTTTCCGACTTGTGGCGCAGAATTCCGGGCGCAATAGCAAACATAAATTACATAATAGAGAACTGTAAAGTAGATCTGCATCTTGGTAAATATAAATTTCCTAATTACAAAACACCCGGTAAAGAAGATTCAAAATCCTATTTATCGCAATTAGCTTATGGAGGTTTGGCAAAAAGATATTCTAAAATTACATCTCAAATTAGAGACCGTTTGAATTATGAGCTTGATACAATATATCAACTTGGTTTGACAGATTACTTTTTGGTGGTGTGGGATATTGTCCGCGAAGCTAAAAGCCGGGGTATGATGCTTATTGGCAGAGGATCTGCAGCCAACAGCATTGTGTCATACTGTCTTGAGTTTACGGAAGTTGATCCCATCAAATATGATCTTTACTTTGAAAGATTTTTGAATAAAAGCCGATCATCTCCGCCCGATATTGATCTTGACTTTTCATGGAAAGAACGTGATGATATTGTAAGATATGTCTTTAATAAATACGGTCACGATAAAGTTGCCATGATTTCAACTCACGTAACCTTCCGTGCCCGTTCCGCTATCAGAGAAGTAGCTAAAGTTTTCAACGTTCCCGAACATGAGATTTCCAGAATAAGTAAGTTTATCCCTTGGACAGGCGCTCAAAATCTTCTAAATATATCGGAGCTTTACCCAGAGACAAAGTCTTTAAAACTTGAATTTGAGCCATGGTCTCAAATTATTCCTATTGCCGCAAGGCTTGCAGATTTTCCGCGCCATATAAGCATTCACGCCGGAGGCATTGTTATTTCTCCGCAATTAATTACAAAATACACTGCGCTTGAATATGCTTCTAATAAAGGTATTGGCTTAATTATTACACAACCGGATATGCACGGAATTGAAGACATCGGGCTTGTAAAAATTGACTTGCTAAGCCAACGTTCCCTTGGTGTTTTAAGAGATACGCTTACTCAGATTGAAATAAATAACTCTGCTTAACTAATTTAGAAAGAATAGAAATGCCAAAATATTATATCGGTACAGCCGGCTGGTCATATCAGGATTGGATAGGATCATTTTATCCTCAAGCACAGACTAACAATTTTGACTGGCTTCAATACTATTCCCATTACTTTAATTGTGTAGAAGTAAATTCAACTTATTATTCCTATATTTCGCCAAAAATTGCAGAAGGCTGGATACGTAAGACCCAGGATAAAAATGATTTTTTATTTACAATAAAACTTCATCAAGATTTTACTCATATAAGGAAATATGACAATAATAAGATTAAATCAGTCGAATCAGTTCTTCAAATTCTGCAAAGAGAAAGAAGGCTCGGAGGTATATTAATTCAATTTCCATATTCTTTTTCATATAATTCAACTTCTGTATTATATATTTCGCAACTTGCAGAAATTTTTAATTCATATCACATAGTCATTGAATTAAGGCACTCTACGTGGAATAAAGAAGAAATTATAAAAAATTTCAAAAAATTGGACCTAACATATTGTACAATAGACCAGCCGCAGATAGGAAAATCTATTTCTTTTGAGCCAATAATTACAAGTTGCTCTGCATATATAAGACTTCACGGAAGGAACAAAGAGGCATGGTTTAGCTCAATAAATAATTACAGTAAAGAGCAGCCGGAATCACAGAAGAATGAGAGATACAATTACCTATACTCGCACAGTGAGTTAATAGAGATAGCTCAGATAGTTAAGCAGCAAATTCAAAGTATTAATGAGATTTATATTATCACAAATAATCACCCCGGAGGAAATGCCGTCGCAAATGCATTCCAGCTAATAAACATACTTGAAGGGGAAAAAGTGGAAATGCCGGCTTCCATAATTTCAAAATATCCGTTATTAAATAAGATAATGTTATGAGAACCATTTTCCATTTAGATATGGACGCCTTTTTCATTTCGGTAGAAAGGATACTAAACCCAAAGCTTGAATTTAAGCCGGTAATAGTTGGAGGTGATCCGCATGGGAGAGGGGTAGTAGCCGCATGTTCTTATGAAGCCCGTAAGTACGGGTTACACTCAGGAATGCCGATTAGGACAGCATTTAAGTTATGCCCTAAAGGGATTTATCTTCATGGTCATTATGATGAATATAACCGTTACTCGCATGCTGCAAAAACAATTTTATCGGGATATGCCCCTATATTGGAACAAGCATCTGTTGATGAATTTTATATCGATTTCACAGGATGCGAACATCTGTACGGAGAGTATCCTACTTTGGCATTAAAGCTTCAGAAGGAGATGATCAATAAATTATTCCTGCCTTGTTCAATAGGTATTGGTTCTAATAAAACAATTGCCAAGATAGCATCCGATTATAAAAAACCAAACGGTATTACCTATGTTCCCCCCGGTAAAGAGAAGCAATTCCTTGCATCATTGCCTATTCAAGTTATTCCGGGCGTAGGAAAAGTAATGCTCAAGAAGTTAAACGAAAAAGGGATTTATATTATTAGTGATATTACGAATATGCCAAAAGACTTTTTTTCTACAGTATATGGGAAATCAGGAAATGATTTGTGGGAAAAAGCTAATGGAAATGGGGCTGAATATCTCACGCCTTCCAGAGAACAAAAGAGCATATCTCACGAGACAACATTTCTTGAAGATGTTAATTCTTTACATAATTTGGAAGAAACTTTGTTCGGTCTATGCGCTAAAATTGCTCAATCTTTGAAAAATATGAACTGGTATGCATCAAATATTGCATTAAAACTTCGCTATTCAGACTTTCAGACAATTATAAAATCAAAATCAATTCGTATGACAGATGATCCGTTAATTATATTTAACACTTCAGCAGGGCTATTAAAGAATTCTTATACCCGAAGGGTTCCTATAAGGTTAATAGGAATTAAATTAACAAAGTTTATTATTGCTGCAGAGCAACAATTTCTTTTTGACGATATCCAAATAAGACGGGGCAAAGCCCTGGATGCAATAAATCTCATTCGATTAAAATACGGTTATAAATCTATACAGTTCGGAATTATAAAAGCATAAATATCCTAATAATTATTCTGAATGTGTTTATTATAATTAATAATCAAGAACTTAGTTATATATGATTCCCGCAATAATAAAACTATAATAATTTTATTAAATTTATCAATAAACATTATAAACATCTTACCATTCTAGAATTTGAAAGGATTAACGAATGCAGAATAGACATCATTTAAGTACAATTCTAATATTTGTAATTGCAATGATATTCTCAACAAATATTTTTTCAAAAAGCATAAATAATTTGCCGGGTTTCCAAAGAAGTGCCTACTTAAATGAACAAATCCTCAAATTTAGTATGAACCCAAACATTAATGTCGAAATTAATGCACCAGATCCTGAATCATTTAACCCGAATAAAAGAGTGCTATTAGTTTTCTACGCTACTCCAAACTTTAACACTATTGAACAAACAATTGGGAAAAAAATGTTACCCGGAGTTGATTGGCATTTTAATATTCAAAACATAGGCGCTCAGACAAGATTTTTAAGGAATCTAATACATAATGAAACAATTATTATAGCTTATGTATCAACTAAACTTCAAAGTTGGCCTTGGTGGAAAACGCGGCATTCAAATCCTGATTCAATAATTGCAACGGTAGTAGACTCTGTAAAACATATTTTTAAGAATTTTCATACTGATGTTGTGCTCTCCGGACATAGCGGAGGCGGAAGCTTTGTATTGGGATATATAAATGAGGTCAAGTCCATTCCAAATTCAGTAAAGCGAATTTGTTTTTTAGACAGCGATTATGACTATGATAATATTTTGCACGGAGGGAAAATTATAAGCTGGCTAAAGTCGGGCAACGATCATTTCCTTAGTGTTCTGGCATTTGACGATAGGAATGTGAAATGGGACGGTAAAAATACTGCTCCGATAAATTCCGGAACATTTTACCACAGTACATTAATGGAAGAAAAATTATCATCGGCATTCAGAATAACGACTATAACAGATTCTCTTTTTATTAAATATATAGGACTTGACGGAAGAATTGAATTTAATTTAAAATTAAATCCGAATAATCAAATGTGGCATACTGTACAAGTTGAAGATAACGGATTTATACAGACTATGTTATCAGGGACAAAAAACGAAGGAGAGGGATACACCTATTGGGGACCGAGAGCATATAATCAATTTATTCAACCCTATTAGAGAATAAAAATTCGAATGCAATTTTAAAATAATTTGTTTATATACGAAAGATTTTTAACTTAGAATATGCTAATTGTTAAAGGAAATTAACTTGAAAAATCAATATGATGTTATAATACTTGGAAGCGGTCCGGGCGGTGAAGGCGCAGCCATGAAATGCACAAAAGAAGGCATGCATGTTGCGATGTGCGATTACTTTTCAATGGTCGGCGGAAGCTGCACTCATCGAAGTACTATTCCTAGCAAAGCTCTCCGGCATGCAAGTCAAATATTATATGAAAGCAATAGTTTAGAAGAAGCTAATTTTCAGTCTTTACTTAAAAAAGCTGAGAACGTAATTCAGCAGCAATTTCAACTAAGAAAAAGTTTTTATGAGAGAAATTTAGTTGATATTATAGATGGATGGGCTACTTTTATTGACCCGCACACTATTTCAGTAAAACTATCAAATGGCGCCGAAGAAACCTATACAGCAAAATTTTTTGTAATTGCGACAGGTTCCAGACCATATCACCCTAATGATATTGATTTTAATCATCCAAGAATATTAGACAGCGATACACTATTAAATCTAAAAGATAACCCAAGATCAATAACAATTTACGGAGCCGGAGTCATTGGATGCGAATACGCCTCTATATTCCGCGGATTAAAAATTAAAGTAAATCTTATAAATACGCGTGAGAAGCTATTGGCTTTTCTTGACGATGAGATAATAGATGCATTAGGTTATCATCTGCGCGAAAATGGAGTAATCCTGCGCCATAATGAAGAATACGAAAAAGTTACTGCAGACGATTCAGGTATTACAGTTTACCTCAAGTCAAATAAAGAAATCAGATCCGATTACCTATTATGGGCTCAAGGAAGGACCGGAAACTCAGATAATATGGGCTTAGAAAATCTCGGTATTCAGATTAATGCACAAGGTTCATTAGTGGTCAATGAAAACCATCAAACTATTCTACCTCATATATATGCAGTCGGAGATATTATTGGGTTTCCTAATCTTGCCAGCGCATCTTATGACCAAGGTAGGTTTGCAGCAACAAATATAGTTTTCGGGAAATGTGAACATCAGTTAGTTGAATTTATACCAACCGGAATTTATACAATCCCAGAAATTAGTTCGGTAGGTTTTAACGAAGAACAACTCACCAAAGACAAAATTCCTTATGAAGTTGGTCATTCGTTTTTTAAACATTTAGCTCGAGCTCAAATAACCGGTAGAACAACCGGGATGTTAAAAATTCTATTTCACAGAGAAACATTACAGATACTTGGAGTGCATTGTTTTGGGCATGGAGCAGCCGAAATAATTCATATCGGACAAGCTATAATGTCACAAAAAGGCGAGGCAAATTCTTTAATGTTTTTTATAAACACAACTTTTAATTATCCTACAATGGCAGAAGCTTATCGAGTAGCCGCTTTAAATGGAATTAATAGAGTTAATTTATTAAAAAAATATTAGAATTTTAAATTTCAACTTAATCTTTTCTTAAATCTTCTTGCGCTAGCAAAAAGTATTAGGACACCCATAATAAGTAAAATTAAAGTTTCAGGTATTAGGTCACTGAAAGGGGCGCCTTTAAGTATAACCGCACGCAATATTGTTATATAATAACGAAGAGGGATTAAGTATGTAATATACTGGAAAAATTTCGGCATATTTTCTATCGGGAAAGCAAATCCGGATAAATAAATAAAAGGCATCATAATACCGAACTGAGCAACCATCATAGCCTGCTGCTGAGTTTTTGAAATAGTAGAAAGGAACAGACCGATTCCTAATGTAGAAAGAACAAAAAGGAAAGATGCAAAAAGCAAAAAGAAAAAACTCCCTCTAATAGCAATTCCAAACCAGAATACCATTACGGTTTGAACAAGAAGAATATCAACAAATCCAAGAATAACGAAAGGGATCAATTTTCCTAAAATTAATTGGTAAGGTTTTATAGGAGTCACAATAAGCTGCTCGAGAGTTCCTATTTCCCTTTCCTTTACAATAGCCATAGACATAAGAATAATAGTAGTGATAAGCAAAATAAGTCCCATGATACTCGGAACCATAAAGACCCGTGTTTTAAGATCCGGATTATACCACACTCTAATTTCAGGTTGAATAGACCCAGCAATAGAAATTTTTCTTCCTGTTTTGTCTGATGATTTGAGCAAGATATTATTTGCATAGTTCACTGCAATCCCCTGAATATATCCTAACGCAATAGATGTTTTATTGCCATCTGAACCATCAAAAATTGCCTGGAGGGGAGCCGGATGATTAGTTTTTATATCCTTTTCAAAATCGTGCGGTATAATAATTGCGCACAAAACTTTTCCTTTGTTAATATCATTTGTGATTTGCTTATAATTATCGGCATATCTATCTATTTCAAAATATCCTGATTCTTGAAAACGCTCAATTAAATCGCGGCTATCCAAAGTTCTATCCTGATCCCAAATCGCAGTATGAACAGTATTAAGATCCATATTAGCAGCATACCCAAATAATAATAATTGAAGTATAGGGGCTAAAAAAACAAGCCGTAATAAAATAGGATCTCTTTTTAATTGGAGAAATTCTTTTATAACTATGTTTAAAATCGTCTTCATATTAATTCCTAAGAATATCAGTTAATCATTAACCTACTTTAGATCTTTTATTTATAAGAGTTGAAAGACCCAATAGTATAGCCGAAAATAACACCAAATATAAAACTTGCTGCCAAAAAGCTTCTATCCCGACACCTTTAAGCAAGATATCTCTCAGAATGATAAGGAAGAATTTGGATGGAGTAATATTAGTCAGCCATTGGATGGGGACAGGCATACTTTCAATAGGGAAAATAAATCCCGATAAAATTGTTGATGGAAGCATCGAGATAATGGTAGCTATTTGAAACGCAACTTGTTGAGTCTGGGAAACTGAAGAAACAAAAATTCCCAGATTCAATGAAGCGAAAATGAATAGGAGTGTTGTAATTAGCAAAAGGAAATAATTTCCTTTAATAGGTATTTGGAATAGAATATAACCGGCAGTTAAAATGACTACAGTGATTAGCAAAGAGATTATAATATAAGGAATAGTCTTACCTATTAACATTTCAAAAGAAGTAAGTGGTGATACATTTATTTGTTCAATAGTGCCTCGCTCTTTTTCTCTTACAATAGAAAGAGAAATAGATACAACAGCGGTAATTATTAGAATCATTGCAATCAAGCCGGGAATAAGAAAGAAAGTAGAACTTAAATCCGGATTAAACCAGAAAACGGGTTCCAGATCAATAGGGACGTAGCTTTTTATACCTTTTACGGCTAAAACATTTGAAATAAATTTTTGAGAATAAGACTGCACAGCGTAATTAAAATAGTTTTGTATTACAGTAGCGGTATTTCCGTCAACCCCGTCGATAAGAATTTGAATTTTAACATTTTGGTTTGCGTATAATTGGCGAGACATATCTTTAGGGAAGACGATTACACATTGTGCTTCTTTTTTATCTAGAATCTCTTTTATTTTATTTTCATCATTTATATAACCAACAAGGTCAAAATAACTAGAGCTAGTAAGAGAGTTGATAAAATTTCTTGAATCAAAAGATTTATCCTGATCCAGCACAACCATTTTTATATGATGTACATCAAAGTTAATAGCATAGCCGAAAATAACAAGCAATAGAAGTGGAAACACAAATAGGACAAAAAGCATTCTGGTATCCCGCTTAAGTTGTCTAATTTCTTTTAATGCAATTGCTTTTATTCTATTTAACATTTTTCTTTGTATCCTTTTCTAAAAGATAAATGAACACATCTTCTAATGTGGGAACAATTTTATCCATTCTAATAATCTTAATATTATTTTCTTTAAGAGTTTTCTCAGCCAAAGAACGAGCAGAATTTTCATCCTCAACACTGATATGAATATAATTCCCAAAAATAGAAGTTTCTTCAACCCAATCCTGTTTAGAGAATATATCCAAAGCTTCCACTACCCTATCGCATTCGACCTCTAGCATGGTGTTTGTTAAATATTTAGTTTTAAGTTCTTTCGAAGTACCGCTAGCAATAATTTTTCCGGCATTAATTAATGTGATAGAATTGCAATATTCTGCTTCGTCAAGATAATGAGTTGTAACAAACACAGTAATCCCTTTATGGGAGAGCTCATTAATTAATTCCCAAAAATTTCTTCTTGAAATCGGGTCGACTCCGCCGGTAGGTTCATCAAGAAAAACTATTTTTGGTTCATGAATTACAGCAATCGCAAGAGCTAGTCTTTGCTTTATTCCGCCCGGAAGATCTTTAGTTAAGAGTTTCTCTTTTCCTTCAAGATAAGCTACTTTAAGTACCCATTTTTTTCTGTCTTCAAGTTTATTTTTAATTAGACCATAAACACCACCGAAAAAATTAATATTTTCTTCAACAGTAAGATCATTATAAAGAGAAAATTTTTGAGACATATAACCGATATTTAATTTTACTTTATCAGGTTCATTCATAACACTATATCCGCCGACAATTGCATCTCCGGATGTAGGTTCTATGATACCGCACAGAATTCTTATTGCAGTTGATTTTCCTGCACCGTTAGCGCCGAGAAATCCGAATATTTCACCTTCTTTAACGTTAAATGATATACCGTCAACAGCAGTAAAACTTCCGAATTTTTTTGTTAAATTTTTTACTTCGATTGAATTCATATTTCCTTTTTGGGAGCTTAGGCTCAATATATTTTCCAATTAATAAATTTTCTTCCCCTCTGCTTTTTCCATAAGTACTTTAGATAATTCATAATCTACAAGAGAATTATTATAATTTGTTTTCGCTAAGAGGAGAGAAGTTTCGGCATCGATTAAGTCAGTACTGGAAGCTATTTGGGTATTATACTTCTCCATAGTGCTGCGGTAGTTTTCATCTGCTTCTTTTACACCGATTAAGCTAACATTTACCTTATCATAAGCCCGTTTGAAAGTTAGATAATCCTGATAAACTTCAATACTAATTGCGTCTTTTAGCTGTTCCAATAAAGTTTCTGTCTGAAGTTTATTTTGCTCCGCAATAGTAGTTTGTGATCCAGTATAGCCCCAATTCCATAAAGTCCAGGATAATGTAACACCTAAATCCCATGTATCTTTGAAAGCATCTACAGCCGGCAAATATCTTTGATTAGGTCTGTTATACAAATAATCCCCGTTTAAGTAAACAGAAGGATACCAACCGGATTCTGCAGTTTTAAGCTGTTCCTCGCTAGCCATAAGTTTAACGTTAAGAGATTTTAATTCATTGCGATTCGAATTTGCCTCAGTTAAAAGAGTCTGATAATTTAAATCGATTGGTTTTGGGTTTATACTGTTAACGTCTATTTCCGTATCTGATTCCAAAGGAAGACCTAACGCTTGATTAAAAACTGCTTTTGCAATATCAAGTTGATTATCTGCATCAATTAGCTGAAGTTGAGTATTTGAATATTGTACCTCGAATTTCAGTAAATCATTTTTTGTAGCCAAACCATTTGACATATAATTCTTAGTATCATCAAGATGACGTTTAATTTGTACTAATATTTCTTTAATAAGATTATCATTGAGTTGAGCTTTATAATAATTCCAGAAAGCATTTTGTATTTTCCATGCAACCTCGTTTAAATCTTTGGAATAATCGAATTTCACGGCATCATTATTAAATTTTGCAGCTTTTTTAAATGAAATCAATCTAAATCCGGTGAACAAGGGCTGCTGAAAAGAGAGCCGGAGGTTATAGTTATTTAAAATAGTAGGAGAAATAACCATTGGTTTAGTTAAAAATGGTAAGTTTACCTCAAACGGTGGGACATCGCTTAGCCGGGTATAGTTGGCGGTAAATGAGAATTGCGGCAACATTTGGGAATTAGCCGCAGAAATTTGTGCTTCCGAGGAAACGAGTTTTGTCCTGGATATTCTCAAATCTTTACTATTCTTAATACCGATTTCCAGACTTTGTGTTAGTGTAAGTTTTTGTTGTTGGGCAAAAACATTAAAAGATAAAATAAGAATTAATGCAATAATATTTTTCATAGACTTCCTTAATTTTCATTTTAGATTATTTATCAGTCAACTTTAACAGATTATCTTGTTCTTCAGCAATCAAATGGATAAAAACATTTTCAAGCGATGTAGGGATTACCCTATGATCGATCAATTGAATTCCGGCATTAGTAAGAATTTCCTTAACCTTGGGGAATTCGGATTCATAATCATTAACAGCAATATCCATTCTATCACCGAACATTTGGACTTCAAATCCGCTTTTTTCCTTAATTTCCTTATAAGCAGGCAAAATAGGAGTGCATACAACTTCAATTATATGTTTCTTTAGAGAATCTTTAATATTTTTAGGAGTATCGCAGCTTATAACTTTTCCGTTACTTAACAGCGCAACACGGTTACATCTTTCGGCTTCGTCAAGATAAGGAGTGGACATAAAAATTGTAATCCCGTCTTTAATTAAATTGGAAAGAATTTTCCAAAAATCGCGCCGGGACACCGGATCAACACCTGTGGTAGGTTCATCAAGGAAAATTATTTTAGGTTTATGGATTAGGGTGCACGAAAGAGCCAGTTTTTGCTTCATACCGCCTGAAAGATTATCAGCCAATCTGTTTCTAAATTCAGTTAGCCTAGTGAATTCAAGGAGTTCATTTCTTCTTTGATGATAATTCTTCACTCCATGAATATCAGCAAAGAATTCAATATTTTCGTCAACCGTCAAATCGCCATATAGACTAAATTTTTGAGAAAGATATCCAATATCTTTTTGAATATCATTTTTAAACTTTACAAGATCTCTACCGAATATTTGAGCAGAACCATCAGTTGGTCGGAGTAATCCGCATAGCAGCCGAATAGTTGTAGTTTTGCCGGCGCCATCAGGACCGACTAAACCGAACATTTCTCCTTTTTTAACATTGAAGGTAATCCCGGACAAAGCTTCCAAAGTACCATAGCTTTTTTTTATATCCTTAAGATTTATAGCAAGATTGTCATTAAAATCATCATTCATAAAATATTTCCATATTTATCATTTTTTACAATTAACTTTAGTTAATATGGACCACAGCATCGGCGGGCATTCCGGATTTTAATTCAAATTTTGGATTATGAATGTGAATTTTTACAGCAAAGACAAGTTTTGTTCTTTCATCGTTTGTTTGAACATTTTTCGGAGTAAACTCAGCATCAGGAGAAATATAGATTATTTTTCCTTTGTAAATTCTATCAGGATAAGTATCAATTGATGCATCTGCAGATTGACCAAGTTTA
>JAJXTM010000235.1 GCA_021783875.1 Bacteroidota bacterium | reverse complement strand
ATAATAAGGATGGGAAATTTAACAATTATAAATACGAAATTTCCTCTGGATATATGAATTATAAACAGCAAAGTGAAATTGTCTACCTGGGAAAATATGGAATAATGCGCGGTATTCCCGTCGAACAGTTTAATCTATTTCCTGTTTATTTTGACCCGGCCCTTAGGAAAATTAAACTTTATACTAAAATAATAATTCAAATAAATTATTCCCACTCCCAGACTGTTGCTAGTATCCCTTCAGATGGTTTTCTGACTAATGCCCTAATAAATTTTAATGTTTCGAGGTATTGGATAAAACGAACGTCAAAAAAAGATATGCTTAAAGGGACTTTTAACAGTGTTCTTTCAACTGGTACATGGTATAGGTTTGAAGCGCCCTCTGAAGGAATATATAAAATTACAAAATCCATGCTGCCTAATTTTGGGATTGATCCTAATACTGTCGATCCAAGTACAATCAAGATTTATAATAATGGCGGGAAAGCTCTGCCTGAAAATGTATATACTCCGCGCCCGTCTGACTTAGATGAAAATGCAATTTTATATGTCGGTCAAAACAATGGGAAATTCAATGATGGTGACTATATCCTTTTTTATGGAAGAGGAACAGACTTTTGGGACTATGATACCTCATCGGATGCCGTACATAGATCACATGACCCGTATTCGGATCATAACTATTTTTGGATAACTTCGGGGGGCAGCAAAGGTAAAAGAATGCAGATTCAATCTACTCTAAAAGTTCTGAATCCATATATTCAGCAAAATAGTATGGCTTTTGCGGATTGGGAAAAAGATAAGATTAATATTAATAATAGCGGTAGAGAGTATATGGGAGATGCTTATTCTGCTCAAGGAACCAAGTCTTTGACGTATCTAAATTCTCTGGATGGATTTATGAGTAACTACCCAGTTAACTTCATTGTTAGGTTTATTGATGGATCATCTGAATCAGTCGGTCTTGAGGTAGACGAGAATTCTATTCCCATTATTAACCAATATATCAATGGTTTTGGAAGTTATGAATACTCAGTAGGAGTGCCTTCCATTTTGACTGGGTCATACAATGGACCTCTTCAAAACAATCAAAGTGTCATAAAGATTATATTTACTCCAACCTCTTCAAATTCTATCGGCTATTTAGACTATTTTGAAATTTACTATACCAGACAGCTTCAGGCTGCTAATGATAATCTCACGTTTTACTCCAAAGATACAAGTTCAGTAATTCAATATAATTTATCGGGATTTTCTTCTAGTGATATCCAGGTCTATAACGTGTCTGATTTCGCAAATGTAAAAATTATGACGGACACAGTTAGCGGCGGAGATTGTTCTTTTCAAGCAAGAGAAACTGCCGGTCATGTGTCAAAGTATATTGCAGTGGGGAGCGGTAATTATTTGGCTCCTGTCAATATTGTCCAAATGAACAATTCAAATGTACATGGAGTTCAGCCAGGTGCAAAATATATAATAATTACTGATGAAAAATTTGCAGATGCTGCACAAAGACTCCAATCTTATAGGCAAAACCAGGCAGCTGTTAAAATTTCAACTGATATTGTTTATGTTGATCAAATTTTCAATGAATTCTCTGGTGGGCTGGAAGACCCTACAGCAATTCGTGATTTTATAAAATATGCTTATGAAAATTGGCAAATACAACCACAGTACGTTCTCTTTTTTGGTAAGGGTACTTTTGATTATAAAAACGTTGAAGGATATGGAGATAATTATGTTCCCACTTACGAAACTGAAGAATCTTTTGATGAAATATATTCTTACAACACTGACGATTATATGGTAAGTGTTGACGGAAATGATTTGATTACAGATTTAGCTTATGGCAGAATTACAGTGTCAAATGATAATGATGCAAATAATATTGTTAGCAAGATTATACGGTATGAAAATAGCAGTGATAAAGGTACATGGAGAAATTTAATTACGCTTGTATCTGATGATGGATGGGCAGATGCTTTTTATGAGGGCGATGAGCATACCGCTCCTAACGAAATTCTTGCAAATACTATTATACCAAAATCTTTTGATCTAAATAAACTTTATATGGCAGCATATCCTGTTGTCTTGGTAAGCGATGGTAAAAGAATCCCTGAAGGAGCACAAGCTATAATTGATGCAATGAACGGTGGTACACTAATTGTCAATTATATCGGACATGGTAGTCCTGATCTTTGGGCTCATGAACATATATTTGAAACTTCAGTAACCTTACCTCAATTACATAATAATAGATATTTCTTCTTGACTGCAGCTACATGTAATTTCGGATATTACGATATGCCTAACTATCAAAGCGGTGCAGAAGCTTTGCTTCTGGATGCTAATGCTGGAGCAATTGGTACTTTTTCGTCCTCAAGACCTGTTTATTCCTATGATAACCATAATTTAATGTATCAGCTTTTCGAAAATTTACTTTTAACTCCGCGTGATTCAAATAATCTGCCTATTACAATTGGACAAGCAGTTTATTTGACCAAACAAGTATTTTCGGATGTTAATTCTCAAAAGTACGAAATATTAGGCGATCCAACTATGAGATTATTAATTCCTGAATATAGCGCATCAATAGATTCCATTAATGGAAATAATCTTTCTGCAAATATTCAAATTAAAGCTCTAAGCCATGTTCAAATTAATGGTGAAGTTAGAAAAGCAGATAAGTCCCCATGGACAAATTTTAATGGTCAAGGAATTCTAACTATGTATGATTCTCAGCGTCAAGTATTATTGCCCGCTATAGGAAACTTCCCAATGATTGTTCAAGGTGGAACCATATTCAATGGAATGGTTTCTATTACAAATGGTAAGTTTTCTGTAAACTTTACAGTCCCAAAGGATATATCCTATGAAAATCAAAATGGGAAAGTAATAATATATTATTTTAATAATTTAGTCGATGGGTTAGGCTATACAAATAATATTATTGTCGGAGGAACAGACTCTACTGCAATTAACAATAAAGTCGGTCCCGACATTAAAATTTTTTTTGATGATACAACATATCATAATGCTGAACTAGTTAATCCTAACTCGACTTTACTTGTTCGTCTTTTTGATGCAAATGGACTAAATACGACAGGAACTGGAGTTGGGCATAAGCTTGAGGGAGTCTTAAATGACCAAATAAGTAGTCCTATTGATTTTACAAATTATTTTACGGGTGATCTTAATGGAAATGGTAAATCGGGACAAATTGCTTATAAGTTTGATAACTTAACTCCTGGAAATTATAAATTAAGAGTTACTGCTTGGGATGTATTTAATAATTTTTCAACAAGTACTACAAATTTTACTGTCGTTAATGGACAAGGATTACAGATTCAAGATGTATACAATTATCCGGATCCATTTAAGTTTAGCACTACATTTACTTTTCAACAAAACCTAAGTCAACCGCTTTCTGTGAAAATCAGAATATTCACTGTAGCCGGAAGATTAATAAAACAAATTGAGCAGAATGATGTCAATGATAAATTTGTTAAGATTTATTGGGATGGAAGAGATCAAGATGGAGATGTGTTGGCAAACGGTACATACTTTTATAAAATTACAGTGAAAACTTTGGATGGAGTATTTACAAAAAGTGTTTTAGGGAAAATGGCAATTATTAGATGAAAGTTTCCTAAAATTTAAATATAAAATAAGTAGACAAAATATACATAAATAAAATATATTATCGGAGGATAAATTATATGAAGTTAATTTCAAGGCTTTTGTTTGTTGTTATGATTTTTACGATGATTCAAAAGTCAGTGTTTGCACAAGGTGAGACAGCAGTTCCATTTTTGATGATTGCTCCGGATTCAAGAGCAGGATCCATGGGCGAATCAGGGGGTGGATTAGCGGATAATTCAGCTGCAATTTATTGGAATCCGGCAGGAATTGCTTTTACTAAATCAAATGAGGTAAGCATTACACATAGTAAATGGCTTCCGCAATTTAATCTTGATATTTTTTATGATTATCTCACTTATATGCAGTATGTACCTGATATTAATGGAAGTTTGACTGCAAGTATTACGTATATGAATTATGGACAATTCGTAAGAACCGGTCCTGATAGCCCAAACCCAATTGGTATTTTTAACGCTTTTGACGGAGCTTTGACTGTTGGTTATGCGACTCGTTTATCTGATGATTGGGGAGTAGGAGTAAATTTCAGATTAATTTATAGCCACCTTGCTGATCAGGGTGCTGGGCAGGAACAAGGTAAGGGCGTTGCTACTTCAGTTAGCTTTGATGTTGGTGGAATGTGGAGACCTGGCAAATTGTTAATTCCATTTACGAATGTTGACCTTGGAAAGAATTTGAGTATTGGGTTAAACCTAAGTAATCTAGGACCAAAAATGTATTATATTGATCAAGCACAAGCTGATCCTATTCCTACTAATTTTAGATTGGGATTTGCTTATCAAATATTTAGTGATCAATATAATTCCCTAGTTTATACATTAGATTTTAATAAACTTATGGTGA
This sequence comes from Bacteroidota bacterium, assembly GCA_021783875.1. Lineage (GTDB taxonomy): Bacteria > Bacteroidota > Ignavibacteria > Ignavibacteriales > Ignavibacteriaceae > FEN-1297. The sequence continues at coordinate 19 of JAJXTM010000235.1, read as the reverse complement.
GTCAAGCTGGTACTTGAGG
>JAJXTM010000234.1 GCA_021783875.1 Bacteroidota bacterium | reverse complement strand
TAGATTGACCAATCCAAAGGCTAGAGAAATGACCGGATATTTAGCTGAAGAAATTGAATCAATGCAATTTGAGAATTTTGTTCACCCGGAAGATAGAGCCAGGTTGATTGAAAATCATAATAATAGACTCAAGGGGAAAGATGTCCCTAACCATTATATTTTTAGAATACAGCATAAGGACTTAAGCACAAGATGGGTTTATATGAATGCTGTTCTTATAGATTGGGAAGGAAACCCCGCAACATTGAACTTTTTGACTGATATTTCGAATCAAAGACAAACAGAGGAAGCTTTGCTGCAAAGCAGCCAGAAATGGGAAGGCATCATTTCAGCTTCTCCTGATGGAATTGGAATAATCTCAATCGATGGGAAAATTAAACATATATCAGATAAGTTAATACGAATGCATGGTTATACTTCTGAAAATATGAATGATATTTTAGGAAAATCCATTTTTGAATTTATTGATTCTTCTTGCCATGCGTCATTAATTGAAAATACTAAGAATCTTCTATCAGGTGAGAACAGTAATGGACTAACGGAGTATGTAGCAATAAAACAGGATAATAGCAGATTTTATATCGATGTTAATGCGTGTGTACTCAATGATTTAACCGGCCAGCCGGAGAGTATTTTGTACGTTGAACGGGATATAACACAGCGAAAACTCGCAGATGATGCATTAAGACAAAGTAATCAAAAATTGGAAGCCATTATTTCGGCTACACCTGATGGAATTGGAATGATTTCATTGGATGGGAAATTGCTGCTCATGTCCGATAGATTAGCTGAAATGTATGGATATTCAGCTAAACAAAAAGATGAATTACTTGGTAAATCAGCTTTTGATTTTATCGATTCTTCAAGTCATAAATCGTTAATCGAGAACATCAATAAATTGTTAGCAGGACATAGCGAGAATAAATTAACAGAATATATTGCTATCAAGAATGACCAAACCCGATTTTATATAGATGTCCGCTCTACTATTTTAAATGATTTATCCGGTAATCCTTCAAGCATTTTATTTGTAGAACGCGATATATCTGATCGAAAGCAATCAGAATTAATTATACAGCAACAATTCAATCAGCTTCAAGAGCTTAACAGTAGTAAAGATAAATTTTTTTCCATAATTGCTCATGATTTAAGAAGTCCATTTCAATCTTTACTTGGTTCATCTGAATTACTAGCCACAGAATTAGAGAATTTATCGCATGAAGAAATAGTATTATTCAGCACAGGATTAAATAGTAGTTTAAAAAATCTTTACGGACTTTTGGAAAATTTACTGCAATGGTCAATGGTGCAAAGAGGGTTGATAGAATTTAAACCGGGAAAAATAAATCTTTATAATTTAACAGATAAAATAGTTGAACTTTCAAATCAGAATGCTAAGAAGAAAAAGATTACAATTATTAATACTGTCAGCGACAAAATATTTGCAAAAGCAGATGGTAATATGTTAAGATCTGTTTTTCAGAATTTGACGAATAATTCTATAAAATTCACCTCGATAGGGGGAAAAATAACTATATCTGCAACTGAGAATAATGAATTCATAGAAGTATCTGTACAAGATACTGGAGTTGGAATGAATACTGAGAAGTCTTCACTATTGTTCAACCAGAGCATACATAATACAACAGAAGGAACTTCCGGAGAAAAGGGCACCGGACTAGGATTATCAATTTGCAAAGAATTTGTTGAAAGAAACGGAGGAAAGATTTGGGTAGAAAGTGAAGTAGGCAAAGGATCAAAGTTTACTTTTACTTTGCCTAAAGAGATTTCGTAAATCCAAAATTACTACAGAACTACTAGATTCTTAGTTAACAAGCAAAGAAATTAGGTAATTTTAATATGCTTAAATAATAGAAGTCTGAAATTTAAAATGTTCCTGTATTATTTTTAATTGATTTAGCACAAATTTAGACATAATATTTTAATGAGGGAATAATAAATTTCATTTTCAGAAAGATTGCATAAAATAATGAATCCTATTATATTTGGAGCGCTAATTTTGAAAGAAAAATGTTAGAATATAATATTATTCTGCGGGAATAGCTCAGTTGGTAGAGCGCAACCTTGCCAAGGTTGAAGTCGCGGGTTCGAGTCCCGTTTCCCGCTCAAGGATCCACTAATGTGGATTTTCTTTTTTATGATATTTAATGAATCATTTTTGAATTTAATTTCGGCGCTGTAGCCAAGCGGTCTAAGGCGAAGGTCTGCAAAACCTTTATTCGTCGGTTCGAATCCGACCGGCGCCTCTAAATAAAACATGATATTTTACCTGCAGTTTCTCTGACCGATCTTCTCTTAAGAATCAAAAACAAGTTATTATTATATAATTTTGCTTAAGGAAGAAATTGTAGATTTTAAAATAATAAAAGCCTGGAGAATTTAATCTGCAGGCTTTTATATTTGGCGGGGCCGACGAGACTCGAACTCGCGACCTCCTGCGTGACAGGCAGGCGTTCTAACCAACTGAACTACGACCCCAAAAATAAAGTACTTAAAAATTTAAGACTTAAATATAAATTTAACCTTTCCCAAAATCAATAATCAAAAGTTCTTTTATAGAAAATAATTTATTCTCCAAAGGAAATTCCTACTGCTTTCGCCGCATAAACTGCTTGCGTATTGGGAAGCACTAATTTTTGATGAGAAATTGCATCCTCAATTCTTACATTTTTTACTTCGCTTCCCTTTAGAGCGACCATTCTACCGAATTTTCTTTTAGCTGCCAAATCTATTGCGAACGCGCCGAACTTTGTTGATAATATTCTATCAAAAGGAGTTGGACTGCCACCTCTCTGCAAATGTCCAAGAACAGTAACTCTGGTTTCCCGGTTAGTGTTTTCTTCTATTCTTTTTGCAACAAGTTCTCCAATACCACCCAATTGAACTGGATCATGTCTTTTGATATCCTGTCCTTTAATAACCATTTCACCGTCAAGGGGTTTGGCACCCTCTGATACGCAAACCAGACTGAATTTTTTCCCCATCAATTCTCTCTTTAATATTTTATCATAGACTTTTTCCCATGAGAATGGAATTTCAGGAATTAATATAATATCCGCTCCGCCAGCCAAACCTCCATTTAATGCAATCCAGCCGGCATATCTGCCCATAACTTCTACAACAATGACTCTATGATGAGAAGAAGCAGTAGTATGTAATCTATCTAAAGCTTCAGCAACAACGTAAACCGCTGAATCATGTCCAAAGGTCAGGTCAGTAGCATCAAGATCGTTATCAATAGTTTTAGGGACGCCTATCATATTCATTCCCATTTCGCCTAGCTTTTTACAAATATGCATAGTACCATCTCCTCCAATAGCAATTAGTGCGTCAAGATTCCATGCTTGATAGTTCTTAAGCGCTGATTCTGATTTATTTTGGATTTCAATTTTACCGTCTTTTTGAACAGGCCAATGAAACGGGTCACCTTTATTAGAAGAGCCTAAAATTGTACCGCCTCTAGCTAAAATACCCGATACATCATCATTTTTTAATTCTTTAGCTCTACCTTCCACTAAACCCTCAAAGCCATCTATAATGCCAAGCACAGACATACCATTATCTTGTGCAGGTTTAGTTACACCTCTAATAACTGCATTTAATCCCGGGCAATCCCCACCGCCTGTTAATATTCCTATTCTTTTTACTTTTGATCCGATTGTCATTGTTAGTTCCTTAAATAATTATCCTTTTTAATTTTAGATTATTTTTAATGTAGTCTTAAAATGAAGCTTTGCTACATCATTTAACTTTTCCTCCCCGAATTTTTCCTTTAATAGAATAGCAGCATCAACAACTTGATTAGATGCGCCTTTAGGTAAATTAAAGTTTAAAATATTTTTTTGAATATTAAACCATTCAACAAATTTCTGCCTTGCCAATATAGAGGCAGCGGCAACTGCGGTATATCTTTCTGCTTTAGTAAATTGGTGAAGCAGAATTTTTTTTCCCCTTTCTTGAAGGGAATTAATAATTAACTTTTCGTTTCCGAATTTATCGCTAATTGCTTCTTTTGCGTCACAACGTAATAGAAGGTTTTCCAGAACCTTCGCATGTCCCCATCCTAAAATTTTATTTACATTTTTAACTTTTGAATAAAGCTCATTATATTTTTTAGGAGAAATTAAGATAATTTCATAATTATCTTTAATAATTTTTTTAATTTCTGATGAAATTCTCTCTATAGAATTATCGGAAAGTTCTTTACTATCTTTAACATTTATAGACTTAAGTAAATTAGATGTATTCCCATTCACGAATACACCTGCAATGACTAAAGGGCCGAAATAATCACCTTTACCAGATTCATCCGTACCGATATATTCTTTTGGTTCTATAAATTCATCATTTTTATCATTACTATCATCAAAAAGATTTCCGCTAAAAAGGAGTTTATGAATTTCGCTGTAAATTTTTAACTCTTTATTTCCCTGAATTATAGTTTTAATTCCGTTTTTTCCGAAGTATACTAAAAACTTAATTTTTTCTTTATTTTTTATTAATTCTACTTCAAAATTAAATTTTCTTTTTT
>JAJXTM010000233.1 GCA_021783875.1 Bacteroidota bacterium | reverse complement strand
AAAATTTATTATTATTTAAGAATAATAATTATTATCGGTGCACTTCTTAAATATTTAAAATTAGTAATTTAGGGAATTATTATCAGAATTGTCAATATTACCATAGTATTCTATCAAATAAATGTCGAAGTTATTCTGCAGAGGAAATTTATTCTTACTTTAATGTTTTTTGGTGATCAGTTTTCTGACAGAAGAAACACTTTTTACTCCATAAATCAAATAATCGCTATGATTTGCAATAGCAAATGACCTCACCTTTTTCAAAAACACTTTGAACTACCCAACATAAAAAATCTGGAATATTTAATAATGCATAATGTGATCCATTGCGGAATGTATGCAATTTTATCTGGATTTATTTTACAAAGTTTATTATTTTTATTTTAGTGAAATTTAGCATAACAAAATATTTAATCCTGATTCTTATTGCATTTTTTTTCGCATCAACTAATGAATTAAGCGCGAAGGAAGCCGAGCATTATTATTTTACAGAGAGTCATTCCTTTCTTGATACAGGTAATTATACGTTAAATATTTCATTCGATAAGTTTCAAAAGGATTTAACTAAAACTTTCCATGCTTTTTCTTCTATCAACTATCCCGATACTTGCATCAGCTTAATAAATTTTCTTGCTTTGCATAGAATAAAAAATATTTCCTCCTTAATTAGCAATCCCATATATTTAGAAAATTCAACTCTCCGCATCTAAAAATTCTTTTTGATTTGACCATAGAGATCTTCAAAGTGTTGCTTATAAGGCTGTTTATTACATAACAATCTAAAAGAGTTTAAAATGAGTATTAAAAGAAAATTAAATATTGTTTTTTATTTATTAACCTTTATTTTTCTTTTTATCGCCGGACTGTATTTATTCCAAAGAGGTAACGATAAAAAAGATAAAGTGAATATTCCTTCAATATCTTCATCGCACATTCAAATGGAAGATGGAATGACCATAATTGAATTAAACCCCATGGAAATGGCTAACTCCGGGATAACAACAATTAAATTAATTCAAACAAAACACCAAGCCCAACTAACAGCATACGGGACGGTGGTTTCCATTCAGGATTTGTCAAAGGATGTTCAAAGTTATGAAGCGGATAAGGCACAATTAGCAAAGTCAGAGGAAAGTCAGTTAATATCTCAGAATAATTATGAGCGCACTAAAAGTCTTTATGAGAAGAAGCTTGCAAGCGAACAGGATTTTCAAACTGCACAGGCTTCATTTTTATCCGATCAAGCGGATGTAAGTTCAGCACAGTCATATTTAAGCAGCTTGAGAAGTTTAATAGTTGAGCAGTGGGGAAATGAAATTTCAAGATGGATATTTAACAATACTAATACATTGAAGAACCTTCTTGAATTAAAAGAAGAATTGATTCGAATTTCTTTTTCTTCTAATGAGCAGAACATCAGAACGCCAGAAAATATTTTCATTCAATCACCTTCAAGCAATAAAAGGATATTGTGCAGATTTATTTCGGAAGGTCATCTTACAAATTCACAGTTTCAGACAAAAGCACTTTATTATATTGCTTCAAATTCTACTTTAAGCGGCGGAATGAATATAAAAGCATACCTGCCCATCGGCAGAAATTTACCTGGAGTAATTGTCCAAGATTCCTCAATCATTTGGTATCAAGGGAAAGCATGGGTTTATAAGGAAATATCTTCTAATAAATTTATTCGCGCTGCAGTTTCTGTAAATAATCCTGTTGATGATGGATTCTTTGTGCCAAATAATAAAGGGCTAATAATTCCGGGAGTAACTATTGTAAAAAACGGTGCACAGCTATTATTGTCAGAAGAATTAATTCCTACTCAAGGCAGTCAAAGCGATGGCGGCGACAATGATTGAAGGACAGGGATTATTAAATTCGATTGTCCGGTTCTCGCTTCGATTCCGGGGAATCATAATATCACTCAGTATATTGTTTGCTGGATATGGGATATACACATTAACACAAGCAAAGTTTAGTGTATTCCCTGAGTTTGCACCCCCGCAAGCGGTAATACAAACAGAAGCGCCGGGACTTTCACCGAAACAAGTTGAAGTATTAGTTACCCAACCAATAGAGAATGCCGTAAACGGAATAGCCGGCATCTCTTCACTTCGGTCAAAGTCAATTCAGGGCATTTCTGTCGTTACAGCCACTTTTAAAGAAGGAAGCAATATTTATATTGACAGGCAGTTTATATCAGAGCGTCTATCAACTTTATCCGGTCTATTGCCTACCGGAGTTAAACAGCCGGAGATGACACCGCTAGTTCCATCTACGGGACTTAATCTTGTCATCGGATTAACTTCATTAGATAAGACTCCAATGCAATTGAGAACATTTGCAGATTGGATTTTAAGGCGAAGGCTGCTTTCGGTAACCGGAGTAGCAAACGTGACAGTATTTGGAGGTGAAGTTAAACAATTCCAAATACAAGTTCATCCCGATAAACTTATAAAATATAATTTATCAATAGAAGAAGTATTATCTGCTTCTAAACGTGCAACTGCCGTAGAAGGTTCCGGTTTTATTGAAAATAATAACCAAAGGATTGTACTTCAAACCGAAGGTCAATCTATAACTGCGGATGACCTTGCAAAGACGATTATTCTTCACAAAAATAATCAAAATATAACACTTGGAGATGTAGCAGATGTAGTTATTGGGCCGGAACCTCAGATAGGCAGTGCGACTATTGCGGGGAAACCAGGAATAATGTTGATGGTCTACGGTCAATACGGGACCAATACTCTTGAAATTACAAAAAATGTTGAAGCTGCGTTAAAGGATATGCGACCGGTTTTCAATCATGAAAAAATAAACTTGATAACTTTATTTCGCCCTGCAGATTTTATACACACCGCACTCAGCAATATTGAAGGATCGCTGACATTGGGAGCTATTTTAGTAGTATTAGTATTACTACTCTTTCTATTTAATTTTAGGACCGCGGCAATTTCCTGCACTGCAATTCCTTTATCGCTGCTTGCCGGAATTGTTGCCCTTCAATCATTCGGCATGTCAATAAATACAATGACACTCGGCGGATTGGCAATTGCAATCGGAGAAGTTGTTGATGATGCGGTAATTGACGTTGAAAATATACTAAGAAGGTTAAAAGAAAACCGTTTGCTTAATAGCCCGAAATCAAATTTCAGAATAGTACTTGAAGCTTCTCTAGAAGTCCGCACAGCAGTAATTTATGCAACATTTGCGGTTGTACTTGTTTTCATTCCGATATTAACATTATCAGGGGTTGCCGGAAAGCTTTTTTCCCCACTTGGGATAGCTTATATATTTTCTGTTCTTGCATCACTTTTAGTAGCGCTAACTCTAACCCCTGCTTTAAGCTTAGTTTTGCTGGGGAATCAAAAAATTGCAGAGCGGAAAGAATCTAAATTTGTATTTTGGCTAAAAGATCGATATAAAGTTATACTAAATGCAGTTGAACTTAATTCAGAGAAAATTATTATTCCGGTAATAATTATTACTTTAGCAAGCTTTGTGCTATTGCCTTTTTTCGGTGAAAGTTTTATACCTGAACTAAAAGAAGGTCATTTTATAGCTCACATTTCCCTGACTCCAGGAACATCAATAAATGAATCTGTCGAGATTGGGAAAAAAGTTTCAGCAGCACTTATGAAACTACCGTATATTCAGACTGTAGCTCAGCGTGCAGGCAGGGCTGAAAAAGGCGATGATACCTGGGGAACAAATTACAGCGAATTTGAAATTCAGTTAAAGCCTTTGAACAGTGAGCAGATGAGGAGAGCGCAAAATGAAATTAGAAAGACACTAGCTTCGTTTGTAGGAGTCAGTTCCGGGGTCAACACATTCTTAACAGAGCGAATGGAAGAGACGCTTTCGGGTTATACATCCTCAGTTGTTTTAAATATTTATGGGAATAACCTAAACACTTTAGATAAACTTGCACAAGAAACTTCGGGAATATTATCTAAAGTCCCAGGAGCAATTGATGTTCAAATTCAATCCCCTCCCGGAATGCCGCAGCTAACAATACATTTGCGAAAAGATGATTTACAGCGCTGGGGATTCGATGCAAAAGATGTTCTTGACGAAGTTCAGACTGCCTACCAGGGAACTGATGTCGGGCAAGTTTATAATGGGAATCAAGTTTTAACTGTTACAACAATTCTTGATCCTAAAGACCGAAACTCTATAAACAATGTTTCAAATCTTCTTTTAAAAAACACTGACGGGGATTATATTAAACTAAGCCAATTAGCGGACATATATGAAACCCCGGGCAGATATATTATTCTGCATAACGGAGCCAGGCGAGTTCAAACAATTACCTGCAATGTAAAAGGGAAAGATGTTGTTTCCTTTGTCAAAGAGGCAAAAGAAAAAATTGAGTCGTCCATTAAATTTCCCGGAGGGACATATATTGAATTTGGCGGCACGGCGGCAGCTCAAGCAAAGTCAAGAAGAGAATTGATTATATATTCTTTAATTGCGGGCGCCGGGATTATCATACTTCTTTTTATAGCGCTGAAAAATTTGAGAAATCTTTTATTAGTTTTATCAAAT
>JAJXTM010000232.1 GCA_021783875.1 Bacteroidota bacterium | reverse complement strand
TTAAGTCCGAGATTTTGGATCTGTCGAATTTATCAAGAGAAACAAGTATATTATAGTCATCATCCCCATCTCTAAATTTTGCATCGTCATTTCCCTGCATGGCTACCTGTAAAGAAGCGCCTACATCAGCAATCGATAATCCAAAATCGGCGAGTTTTTGACGGTCAACGTCAACACGAGTCTCAGGATTTCCTACTTCTGTCGATAACCTGACATCTGCCGTACCCGGAATTCTTTTAACTACATTTTCAAGTATTAAAGCAGATTTCATCACATCGTCCCTATTAGGACCATTTACAATTAATTGAATAGGAGTTTGGTTTGCGGTTCCAAATATTCCAATAGGGTTAACTCTAACTTTTAAGCCCGGGATTCTTTCAGCAAATTGTTTTATTTGTTCGCCAATTTGATCGGTAGAAAGTTTTCTCTGTTCTTTAGGAGTAAGTTCTACATCCAATTCCGAAGTATTGTTTGAAGACTGCCCGATTAATCCTTCGTTTGAAGCTCCGACTTCCGTGAATACTTTTTTTACATCGGGAAGATTATTAATATACCTTTCAACTTTTTGTGTGACAAAGTTAGTATTATCAAGTGAATAATCCGGAGGAAGTTCAAGAATAACTGCAAATTCACCTCTATCTGATTGAGTTATAAATTCCGCACCGATAAAACCAAGGGGAACTAAGGAAAGAGACCCAATAAATAGAATAAAAGAAATCGTAATTACTTTCCACTTATTTTTAAAACTCCAATGTAAAATTGAAATATACAATTCCACAAGCTTATGAAAATATTTTTCAAAAATTAAGGCAAACTTACCTATGATCGTTTTAGAAGTAAGTCTTTCAAGTTTACTTATTCTTGATGCAAGCAGCGGAGTTACGGTAAACGATACAAATAAGCTAAGAAGAGTTGAAATAACAACAACAACCGCAAATTCACGGATAATATTTCCGATTAATCCCCCGGTTAACGCAAGCGGCACATAAATTACTACATCTACCATAGTAATTGAAAGTGCGGCAAATCCAATTTCATTTCGCCCCTTAAGAGCAGCAGTTTTAGATTCTTCGCCTTTTTCCAAATGATGATAAATATTTTCAATTACAACAATAGAATCATCTACCAATATTCCAACTACTAAAGATAAGCCAAGCAATGTCATTAAATTAAGTGTAAAACCTGCGAGATACATTATTATAAATGTAGATAATATTGATGCAGGAATTGCCAACATTACAATAAATGAATTCCTTACACTATGCAGGAAAAGAAGCATAACAATTGCCACCAATATTACGGCTAAAAGTAAATCGAACTTGACTCCGTTAGCTGCATCGATTGTAAAATCAGAAGCATCCTGCGCAATATTGAACTTTATATCCTGAGCACTATAGTCCTTTTCAATTTTCTTTAATTCACCCCGAACCAATCTGCTGACGTCTACAGCATTTGCATCGGTTTGTTTCTGTACAAGAATTCCAACAGAAGTAACACCATTTATCCTGTTAATTGTTGTATACTCTTTATGCCCATCTTCGACTTCTGCAATATCAGACAGTTTAATGTCTCCGCCGTCTTTTGATTTAGAAATTATTAAATTACGAATTGAATTAACTGATCTAAATTTCCCGGCTAGTCTTACAATTAATTGATTCTGATTATTATTTAATTTGCCGGTAGGAAAATCGAGATTTGCATTTTTAATAGCATTAAGAATTTGAAGAACTGATAATCCATAATTTTGTAATTTATCGGCATCAAGATTAACTCTAATTTCTCTTTGGTCACCTCCGATAAGAGTCACCTGACCAACACCTGCAATCTTAGAGATTCTAGGTTGAATCCTATCGACAATAAACTGATAAAACTTAGTAGAAGGCATATTACTTGTTACACCCATTCTTAAAATAGGAACTTCATCGAGCGCAAACTTTGAAATTGATGGAGTTTTAACATCAACAGGTAATGTGCTTAAAATTTCATTTACTTTTCTTTGAGCAGTTTGCAATTCAAGATCGACATCTGCAGATTGGTCAAATTGTATAGTAACAAAGGAAACTCCTTCTTGAGAAGTTGAGTTTATATTATCAATTTGATCTAAAGTTGATACGGCATCTTCTATAGGCTTTGTAACAGATGTTTCAACTTCGTTGGGAGAAGCTCCGGGATATATTGTAGAAATTGTAATAATCGGGGGAGAAATCTTAGGAAGCAATTCATAATTTAGTTGTGTATAACTATATATTCCAAGTAAAGCCAATGCGCCAAAAACTACGACAACAAGCGTAGGTCTTTTTATGGCTAATTCTGTGATGGTCATTCTATAAACTCCTTAAAACTTTCTTTATCATTATTAAATTCGGCAATAATTTAGTTAGCAATACTTACTTTATTGCCGTCCTGCAAATTATTTTGCCCGTTAACGACAACAATATCGCCTTCATTTAATCCGCTAATCACTTCGAGATAGTCATTAAAAGTCTTCCCTATAACTATATTTTTAAGTTTTGCCAGACCTTTTTCAACAATATAAACCTGTGCCTGTTTTACACTTCCAACTAATGCCAATCTCGGAATGACTAGAGAATTATCATTTGAGTGAGAACTAAATTCAACACGTGCGAACATCCCTGCTTTAAGAGGGTTTACATTTGAATTTGGTAAATCAACTTCAACCGGATAGGTATGGGCAGCATCTCCTTTAGAACTAATAGTTTTAATTATTCCCTGGAAAACTACACCCGGATAAATATCAGTTGTAATTTGCACTTTATCGCCTACTTTAAGATTGAAAACATCATGTTCGTCAACATTTATATTAATTTTCAATTTTGAAATATCAACTACGTCAGCAACTATTGTTTTGCTATAAACATAAGTACCGAAATCGACATTACGCGAAGCAACTATGCCTGAGATAGGAGTAGACACTCTGGTATCATTATCCTGTTTTTGAGCTATAACAAACTGGTCATTTGCATTTTGATATGCAAGTTTAGCTCCTTCAAGCTGTGAATCAGTTGCAGATTTTTCGATATATAATTTCTGAAATCTTTCATAATCTTTTTTTGATTTTTCAAGGTTAACCTTTGCGGCTTTTAAAGCTGCACTTGTAAGCTCATCATCTATCTGGAATAACACAGACCCGGCTGTTTTATAATCTCCTACATTTGCCAAAATTTTTGTTACTTTGCCTTGTGCTTCAGATACTATGGCAACATCATTAAACGCAGAGATATTTCCGACAAGGTCTATATGAGTTGCAATTTGTTTTTTCGTTACAGTAGTGACATTTACAGGAAAAGAATTTATTGACTGGTCTTTTGTTTCCGCTTTTATTTTTGCGCGGTTATGGAATAAAATTGCTATTATAATAATAAGAATAATAGATGCTGCTGAATATATTTTTAATCTTTTCATTTTTTCCTTTATAATTTTTTATTTTGAACCTGTTGATCTTTCAATTTGAGCTATTGCTAATTCATACTCTACTTGTGACTGAATTTGGTTTGTTTTTGCCTCTAATAAAGCCGTTTCGGCATCTAACAATTCTGAGTTTAAGGTAAGTCCTTGTTTAAATTTATCATCTGTAACTCGATAATTCTCTTCAGCCTGAGACACCGTTTGCTCCGCAACTAAGACCTTTTCTCTTGCCTTAATCATATTATAATAATCCTGCGTTACTTCAAGAGTAATTGCATCTTTCATTGTATTAAGACCATCCACCGATTCTTCATATTGTGCTTTAGCCTGAACAGTTTGATCTTTGGTTGCACCCCAATTCCAAACATTAAAAGAAAGACCTACACCAACATCCCAAGTAGCATCAAATTTATTCTGATTTGGCAATATTCTTTGGTTAGGTTTATTGTAATAATAATTTCCTGTTAAATAAATCTGGGGATACCAATTTGATTCGGCAAGAGTTATTCCTTTTTTACTCGCTTCAACCTGGTATTTAAGCGCTTTTAAATCAGGTCGATTTACTAAAGCCATAGAAATTAACTGATCCAGCTCATAATTAAGTTTTACGCTTATATTAATATTATTTTGAACTTTTAAATCAGTACTTAATGGAATACCTATAACATTATCAAGATTTACGATTGCTAGTTTTACAGCGTTTTTAGCATCTATTTGCTGCAGCTGAATTTCAGAAAGCTGAACTTCAACTTTAAGTACGTCATTTTTTGTTGATAACCCTTGTATAAAGAAATTTTGCACATCATTTAGATGCGCTTTAACTTGTTGGTAATTATCATCTATTGCTTGTTTTACTTTATCGGCGCTGAATAAATTCCAATAAGCATTTTTAATACTCAATATTAAATCTTGCTCTGTTTGGGTATATTGCTGTTTAGCTGCAAGAGAATTAAGATTTGCGATTTGAGAGTTACTAGATAATTTAAATCCTGTAAATAACGGCTGTTGAAGTGAGAGTTTCAAATTATAATTATCCAGAATTGAAGGGGAAAGTGTGAAAGTGCCGAATGGTCGAATAGTAAAAGCGAAAGGGTTAACAGGGCTTAAGTGAGTGTAGCCTGCACTCAATGACAATTCTG
>JAJXTM010000231.1 GCA_021783875.1 Bacteroidota bacterium | reverse complement strand
AGAGATAAAAAGTTCGCGTGGTACTCCAATAGCTTGAATCTACTCCGTTAAATATTCTAGAACGCCAAAAATAAATTCCATTACTAAGAGTCGGTGAGTGCCAGTTTATAACTGCATTACTTGATACCAAAGGACCAGATATAATCGGGGAAACGAAATTAAAAGAGGTATCAATTTCGATTAAATACTTTAATGAATTTGAGATATAATAACCCAAATCTGCTATTCTGAAATCTACAAAATTATTTTGCGAGGAGAATCCATCCACCGGGAAAATAATGTTAGGGTTATCTAGATTATATATTACAAAAGTAGTAGAGGTTGAATTATCAGACAAATCCATTTCCGGAATTGAATTAATTCGGTTAACCTTCAAGCTTATTGTATAATTGCCGGCTTTTTGCGGAATCCAGGTAAAATAAGTGGAATCAGCGATTCCGAAGCTACTCAATTTTTTAAAGGGAAGTTCATATGATGTGTCTACTGATTGGACAAACATTTGGACATAAACCGAATCTCCCGGAAAATTGACACCCAGGTTATGAATTACAGCTTTTATATTTAATGTATCGTTAACAACTCCATTTGATTTTTCAAAGGAAATATCTGAGGAACTAACTACGAAATCAGGCTTATCAGGAATATCCAATTTAAAGACTGGGTCACCGAGATAAGTCAGCAATGCTATTTGACTAATATTATATCCAATAGCCGGCAGAGTATTTTTTGCAAATTGAAAGACCTGACCTGAAACAAAATTTCGTTTATTAAATATTTGGTCGAATATTTGGTCATCAAGATAAGAACCGATAGTCCAGTAAGTTAATCCAACATTTCCAAAGAATCCAATACTTCCCTTCCCTTCGGCTTTATTAAACTGCTCTCCAAAGACATCAAGATTATCAAAATCTGCGGTATAACAAGTAACGCTTAAAACTAGAGGAAGTCTCCCTCCGTTATTTAACATGGAAATATCATCATTTAGGAAAGTGAGATCCCACTGATAGCCGCCTCCATGCCCATAATAATTTACCAATGCAGCACCTTGATTGATGGCATTTCGGATTTCCGGGCCGCCTCCTTGATATTGCAAATATTCTGGTTGGTCTGGATAGGTCATAATTTCTGTAGAATTTAATCCATTTGGAGTTAAATATGAATCTCTTAGCTGCATACTGGCTTCATTAAGACCGAAAGATATTTCATCAGCCAAGCTTAAACCGGAAGAAACTAGTAAGACATTTTGTTTCCATGCTTTTGAGTTATTTTGAGGATAATTTATTAATTTATTGACAAGGATATTACCTTCAGTAACAGTTTCACAAGATAATCTGCCGATAGCAAGATCTGGGTGGATACTATCGCTCTGAACAGCTGCAATGAGATTATCGCTTATGCTTTCACCCAGAGTATATGAATAGAATGGGATTGAAGGTACAAAACTTGGCCTGCTGCTGGATAATAAATGCCGGTAATCATGGCTCATATCTCCCAGAAGCACAACATAAGATGGTGAAGGCTTCTGCCAATTTTGAAAAGCATAACCGACAAAATCCCTTAAAGAATTCGGGTCTAATAATCCATTAGAGAACTCATTATATATTTGGTTAACATATACAATTTTGATTCTGGGATTAACTATTGAGGTGTCCGGAAAATTTGATTGTCTAAAACTTGCCAGTTGTTCAGCGATAGATTGAAAATCAGGATGTGCAATTATTATATAATCTGCACCATTCGAAGTATTTCTTAGATCGGATTTAACGCAACCGGTAATTGAATCCGGAGTTAAGAAATAGTCATAACCAACACAGAAATAATCTTTTGCAGATAAAACTGAGTCAACGAACATTATAGAATTGTATTGATCTTTTGGTATATAAACATTTTTAATGAATTCGCCAGTTTGAGGAATAAATATCTTTAAGGAATCTCTAAGCCAGCGCCAAATCCAAAATCTAACTTGGCCTTTTATGTTAGGGGGATTAGAAAATTCGAAATGGTTGGAATCTGCCCTGTTATCTTTCCAATATCCTAGTTCAAACCAATTTATTGCAATCTCATCACTATTAATTACAGGGCAAGCATCTCCTGTAACTTTAACCTGCAAAAGATTTCCCGTTGGGAATATATGGATGCTGTCGTTAGATACTTTAATTGTTTTATTAAAGATAATATTTTGTTGGCCATCCCACCTGATGTTGCCTATTGGTTGGTCCGTGAGAGAAATGTATGCATTATGATCGTAAGTGCAAGTATTATTAATTGTCAGTCCTTGCAATCCAACTTTGACGTTAACATGAGTCGAATCAGGATCCATTTCCGGTAACGCATCAAAGCGTCCTTCAAATTCATGCAGAGAACTGCCATTATTACCAGAAGCATTATCCCAAAACCAGAAATCTCTTTTATCATTACCAGCATACCCTAAATTCTCAAAAAGAGAGTCTTTTTCAAAGTGTAAAGTTTCATAACTTGTCTGGAATGTATAATCCCATTTTTTAGGATAACCATCTTTTTCAATATACCGAAGTCCGTTCGAATCAGCCTGAACTGAGAAGAAATAAACGTTATCATTATTATAAATATTCAGATTACAATAAGGGGTAGGTTTAGGAGGATATCCGACAAATTCAAAATAGTCACCTGAATCAAAAATACCATTATTATTAGAGTCAGTAATTAAAATCGGGACTTGGTTTCCCTCATTAATAAGTTCAAGCTTATTAAGGGGAACTTGATTCAATAAAACGCCTAAGGAGACTAATTGATCATAGCTAATTCTGTATACTCCTTTTTGGTGCAAATAAATTTCGTAATAATTTTTATTAGGATTATACCAATAGTTTTGAGAAGAAAAATTCTGAATAGATTTTTTTTTAGCATATCCGACCCAGGTCAGTGCTTCTTTTTTATTAGCAATATTATTATTTATAAATTCTAAAGTTTTTGGATCATTTAATTTTTGAATTGATATCCCTGCAGAGTTTATCTGCATTCCGAATAATACTTCAACTATTATTTTATTATTTCTGATTAATTCACGAGTGATAGGATTAAATTGGAACGGTGAAGCATTCAAAATAATTGTTCTAAGGAATCTGAAATTATAATCATCGATAATTTCAGCCGGAGAAGAAGGGAATAATGAATTCCTTTCATATATAGTTCTATCAAGATTATCCAAGCTTATAGTTTTAACTATTGAAGTATCCGGGGGCGTGGGCAGAATAAATTTATTAAAATATTTAGTCTGGTCGACCGAAATTATTTTAACTTGAGGAACTGCATTTAAAGGGACGCCAATATTGAAATAAAAAGCAGGTAACCATGGTTCGCCTGTTTTGCGTAATGGGAAACTTTTCCCTAGTATATATTGAAATGTTTTCCCTTGTAGGATAGTATCAGCCACACGATAATTATTATTAAAATCAAATTCAATTTTTATATGATCATTTGTTGATTCAATAATATGATATTGTTGAGAATAATTTATGTTGCATAATAATAATGAAAAAAGAAAAACAATTTTAATATTTTTTAAAGGCATGATAATTTTTTTGGACAATAGGTTCAAAATTATTACAAAATTAAAGTTTGATTTTTAAATTATTTCCAGGGTACAAGTTAAATAAGAATAGTATTTCATTTCACTTTATTTTTCAGAATCAACTCATTAATTCCGGATAATTCTTTGGAAACAGCAGAGTATTGAGCCGGTTTAAAGACAGGCACATAGAACTTAAACAGACTAATCCACTCATCTTTGGTCGCAAACGGACTCATTGCAGAAAATTCATCGACCATAGACCGGATATTTTCCTGGTTATAAATTGAAAATATTTTTGATTTAAATATTTTTTGGTGAGAAGTTTTAATTACTCCTTCTTCAGCGGTCAAGATTTCTTCAAATAATTTTTCTCCTTCTCTTATACCGGTATATTCAATTTTTATATCTTCATCGGGTACAAGGTTATTAAGACGGATCAAATCGCGGACCAGGTCAATAATTTTAACCGGTTCCCCCATATCAAGAATGAAAACGTCGCCATTTTGTCCTGTAGCTCCAGCTTGCAGAACCAATGAGACAGCTTCGGGGATAGTCATAAAATATCTTTTCATTTCCGGATGAGTAACTGTAATCGGCCCTCCATTCTTTAATTGGTCGATAAAAATAGGTAATACACTCCCGCGGCTGCCAATAACATTTCCAAATCTGACCGCTAAATATTTTGAGTTCGGTTGGGAAGACAATCCGGTGACAATATATTCTGCTATCCTTTTTGAAGCACCCATAATGCTAGTCGGGTTAACAGCTTTATCAGTAGAAATTAAGATAAAATTATCCACTCCGAAATTTTTAGAAGTCTCAACTAGGTTGTAAGTGCCTATTATATTGACTCTTACGGCTTCTTCCGGATATTTTTCCATAACCGGAACATGTTTATAAGCCGCAGCATGGAATACTATTTCCGGACCAAATTCTTCAAAAACCTTTTCAACTCTTGAAAGGTCAGAAATATCGCAAAGGAACATTTTAATTTTGTTCTTATTATAGATCCTGCTAATCTGCAATTCA
>JAJXTM010000018.1 GCA_021783875.1 Bacteroidota bacterium | reverse complement strand
ATGAAAACAATAATACAGCCGGACAAACAATTTATAACTGTACGGCTTATCGTAATAAGGCAGAAAATTACTATTTTAATAATACACTTATCCAAGGTGTTCACACTATTAAAAATTGCATATCATACTTAGGATCAATAAAAATAAAAAGCGGTAAAATACAAAACAATTCCTGGCAAGGATTTAATGTAACCACTAATGATTTCTTAAGTATTGATACCTCATTAGTGTTATCACCACGCGACTCTAATGGCAATCTGCAGTCAAATAATTTCTTTCGACTTGCTCCTGGGAGTTTACTGATTGATGCCGGAGTAGATGTTGGTATACCGTATAATGGTAAAGCTCCAGATCTTGGGGCATATGAATCAATTTCGAGAATTGATTTAATAAAACAAGATAAAGTTATTCCATTTTCTTATAACCTATATCAGAATTATCCGAACCCATTTAACCCCGCGACAATAATTAAATTCAACATAGAGAAAGAAGGAATGACAAATTTAAATATTTTCGATATCCTCGGTAAAGAAGTGATGAGTCTTGTTCATAAAAATTTAAATACTGGACAATATACCATTACGGTTAACTCTAATAAATTAAAGTCAGGCATATATATCTACAAATTAGAATCGGGCGGGAAAACCCTTTCCAAAAAAATGATCCTCTTAAAATAAAATTAGTAATTACCCAATTATTCATTCATAATTATTGAGAAAAATCAATGGAAGAAAAACAATCGAAAAGGGACGAAAATTCTATCAAAATTATTCAACCTGAAAAAACAAAAATTAGTGCTTACAGGTGGACGATTTGTAGTTTGCTTTTTTTTGCTACGACCATTAATTATATCGACCGGCAAATACTTGGAATATTAGCACCGGTACTTCAAAAGGATATAGGCTGGAATGCCATTGATTATGGCTTAATTGTGACCGCTTTCCAAGCAGCTTATGCTCTAGGATTATTATTTTTCGGAAGGTTTATTGATAAAACAGG
Source organism: Bacteroidota bacterium (assembly GCA_021783875.1). Taxonomy (GTDB): domain Bacteria; phylum Bacteroidota; class Ignavibacteria; order Ignavibacteriales; family Ignavibacteriaceae; genus FEN-1297. The sequence goes on along the minus strand of JAJXTM010000018.1, from coordinate 18,968 downwards.
GACGAAAATCGGCTATACGGTATCAATTACACTATGGAGTCTTGCAGCAATGGGTCATGCATTGGTAAGAAGCGTGTTTGGATTTGGGGTCGCCCGATTTGCATTAGGTTTAGGAGAGTCCGGAAATTTTCCTGCAGCTATTAAGGCTACTGCTGAATGGTTTCCCAAAAAAGAAAGAGCATTTGCAACCGGGCTTTTTAATTCAGGAGCTAACATAGGTGCGGTTGTGGCGCCTATTGTAGTACCCTGGATTACTTTGACTTGGGGTTGGAGAGAAGCTTTTATTTTTACAGGGCTGTTGGGTTTTATATGGATTGTCCTTTGGCTTTGGTTATATGAAATTCCGGAAAAACATAAAAAGGTATCTTCAAAAGAATTAGAATATATTCAGAGCGATCCAATTGAGAAAGTTTCTGAAAAGATCCCTTGGATGAAATTATTTAAGTACAAACAAACCTGGGCATTTGTAATCGGAAAATTCCTTACTGACCCTATATGGTGGTTTTATCTTTACTGGCTTCCAACTTTTCTGAACTCAAGATATCATTTAGATTTAGCAAATATTGGGTTACCTTTGATTGTAATTTATACAATGACTAGTATCGGAAGTATAGGTGGTGGTTGGCTTTCCGGTGCTTTTATGAAAAGGGGGTGGAGTCTGAATAAAGCAAGAAAAGTTGTGATGCTAATTAGTGCTATTCTAATCGTACCGATAGTTTTTGCTTCAGTAGTTTCCGAATGGTGGGCGGTACTTCTAATAGGTTTAGCTGCAGCAGCTCATCAAAGCTGGTCGGCAAATCTTTTTACTACCTCATCGGATATGTTTCCCAAAAAAGCTGTAGGCTCGGTTGTGGGTTTAGGCGGTATGGCCGGAGCAATTGGGGGAATGCTAATAGCTACCGCAGCAGGAATTATATTACAATTAACCGGAAGTTATTTTGCTCTTTTTATAATCTGCGGAAGCGTTTATCTCATTGCATTAGCGATATTTCAAATTATGGTACCTGATCTTGATAAAAGTATAATTAGCTTTGACGAAATTTAAGATATTAAAATGGCCAAAAATTTTGAGTCTGATAATATTAAAATTATTTTTACAATAAAAAATTAAAGGAATAGTGTAGATGGATAAAGCGGATATAGGATTAGTCGGACTTGCAGTAATGGGTGAAAACCTTATTCTTAATATGGAAAGTCATGGCTTTTCTGTTTGTGTATACAACCGTACTGTTGATAAAGTTGATAATTTTTTAAAAGGAAAAGGCGCAGGTAAAAATATAATAGGTGCACATTCAATTGAAGAATTAATATCGTTAATTAAATCGCCGCGAAAAATTATGCTGATGGTAAAAGCCGGTAAACCTGTTGACGATTTTATTGAGCTAATTATACCGCATCTTGAAAAAGGTGATATATTAATTGATGGTGGAAATTCACATTTTCCTGATACTATTAGAAGAACTAAATATTTGGAGGAAAAAGGATTCCTATTTATTGGCACCGGTGTTTCAGGGGGAGAAGAGGGTGCATTAAAAGGTCCTTCTATTATGCCGGGTGGTTCACCTGCTGCATGGCAATTTGTTAAACCTATTTTTCAATCAATTGCGGCAAAAGTTGAAGATGGAACACCTTGCTGTGACTGGGTTGGTGAAAACGGTGCAGGTCATTTTGTTAAAATGGTGCATAATGGAATTGAATATGGCGACATGCAATTAATAAGTGAAACTTATTTTGTTATGAAAAAATTATTAGGTTTATCTGCAGATGAGATGTCTGATGTTTTTAAAAAATGGAATGAAGGAGATTTAAATAGTTATCTAGTTGAAATCACTAGAGATATATTAAGATTTAAAGATGAAGATGGCAAACCGCTTATAGATAAAGTCTTAGATTCAGCTGGTCAAAAAGGGACAGGAAAATGGACCGGTATTGCAGCTCTGGATTTAGGAATACCTCTTACACTTATTGGTGAAGCCGTATTTGCACGCAGCTTAACCTCAATGAAAAATGATAGAGTAAAAGCATCTAAAATTATCCAACCTACAATTCCTAAGTTTGATGGTGATAAAATAGCTTTCTTGGAAGATTTGAAGCTAGCATTATACGCCTCCAAAATTGTTTCTTATGCTCAAGGATATGTCCTTTTGAAAGCAGCAGCTGAAGAATATAATTGGAATCTAAATTTTGGTGGAATTGCTTTGATGTGGAGAGGCGGCTGCATTATCCGTTCCGTTTTTTTAGGAAAAATAAAAGAAGCTTTTGATAATAATCATGATTTATCGAATTTATTGTTAGATCCGTTTTTCAAACAAAAAATGGAACTTGCTCAAAAATCATGGCGCCGAGTGGTTTCCCAATCAGTTCTGAACGGAATTTGGATACCTGCAATGTCAACTGCGTTAAATTATTTTGACGGATTTAGAAGTGAGAACCTTCCGGCAAATTTACTGCAAGCCCAAAGGGATTATTTTGGTGCGCATATGTATGAACGATTAGATAAGCCGCGTGGGGATTTCTTTCATACTAACTGGACAGGACACGGCGGCACCACTGCATCTACTACTTATTCTGTATAATTTCTCCAAATCCGGAGCAAATCCTTCTTATTTATATTATTACCATATATATCTATAGCAATAATATCTAAAATATTTATCTGCCCACAATTGTATATTAATCCAAAAAATTAAAAGGAGCAAAATATGTTTGTTGAAAATTTAAAAGAAAAAATTACTTCATCTTCTATAAGCGAAAATGAAATCTTTAATATGGAACCAGTTACCGGAGTTAATTTAGCTATCTATTCCGGCTCCATTATTGAATCTTCAGGATGCGTATTTTTTATTGCTAAAGAGAATTTCAATAAGTATCTATATATAACAAGTTTTAACCAAAATATATTGTGTGATAAATTTAATGGTGATGAATTAACTAAAGATATATCTGGAAATTATTTTTGCTTAAAAAGATGTCCAATGAACACTTATAATAGAAAAGCAATTCAAGAAGTATTTGAATTTACAAGGCAACAACCTATTGGATTAGTTAATTCTTTTGGTTTTGGAGATCGTTTAGGGTTTGCAAATGCAGGGCATATCAAATCACTTTCTGGTTATAATTTTAAGCCCGTTCTTGCTCAACAATCAATACGCGAATTGACTCGAACTAACCGCACTCCTGAAGATGTTCTTGACGCTTCAGTTTGGGCAGTATTTCAGGAGGGATATAAAAATGGATTTGGAGCCGATGCCGATCACTTAAAATCCTTTGCAGATGTTGATTTGATGGTTAATGCAGGCTTTAAAACTTTTACTATTGACCCAAGTGACTATATTGTTAATGAAGTTGAAAGCTTAGATAAAATAATCCTGAAAAAAAGAGTTATTGATCTTCCTTGGAAAGATTTCAATGACACTTCTGCTAATCTCATTAAAAGATATGAGAATGAAAGATTTAATATTTCTCCCGGTTTTTATATTGAACCTTCAATAGATGAAATATTGGAAGCATCACTTAAATATTGCCGTGCTCTTATTCATATTAAAAATATTTCAGAATATATTGCTGCTACTTATCCAAACTTCACTTATGAAATTGAAGTATCAATTGATGAGACTGATACAATTACGACTTCCTTTGAGCACTTCTTTATCGTAAATGAACTTAATCGGCTAAAAGTGAAATTTGTAAGCCTTGCACCAAGGTTTATTGGCGATTTTGAAAAGGGCATCGACTATAAAGGAGATATTGAATTATTTAAGAAGGAATATTTAAAACATTCCGCTATTGCTTCTCACTTCGGATTCTATAAGTTAAGTTTCCATTCGGGAAGTGATAAATTTACAGTTTATCAAGCTGTTTCTGATTTAAATGGTTGTTTAATCCATATAAAAACTGCGGGGACAAGTTATCTGGAAGCCTTAAAAGTTGTTGCCATGAAAGATCCGATTTTATTCAGAGAGATATTAGATTACGCTGTCGGTCTTTATGAGAATGAAAAGAAAACTTATCATGTCTCAGCAGATATGAAAAAGATAAAATCAGGTAAAAATTACAAAGATGAAGAGCTCGAAAAATTGTTTGATTCGAACGATGTGCGCCAAGCACTACATGTTACTTATGGAAGAGTTCTTACCGAAAAAAATGAAATATCTGAATTCAAATTTAGGGATAGAATTAATGATTGCTTAATAAAAAATGAAGATATTCATTATGAATTGTTGATTAAGCATTTTCAAAAACATATGAATCCCTTTAAAAATAAAATTTAATTTTAGCTTTCTAAAAACTATATTTGATTGGTTAGATTATCTTATAGGTACAAATTATGGAAATGCGATACACTCCCAATAATATAGATTACCGGCATCAGACAACCGAGCAGTTAAAAAAATCGTTTTTGATAGATCATCTATTTGTTGACAATAAAATAGAAATGATTTATACTGATATTGATAGAGCGATTGTTGGAACTGCTCTGCCTGTAACTGAACCGTTGAAACTTGAAAGCAGTCCAAAAGAAATGTCTTCCGACTATTTTACTCAAAAAAGGGAAATCGGCGTTATCAATATCGGTGGTAGCGGGAAAATCAATGTAGACGGTAAAGAATATTTGGTTGAATATAAAGATGCAATATATATAGGCAGAGGAAAAAAGGAAATAATATTTAGCAGCAGCAATACTGAATTACCAGCGAAATTTTATTTTGTAAGTTACCCGGCTCATGCCGAATTCAAAACCGAATTAGCAAAATTCAATGTAACTGAATCGGCAAAACTCGGAAGCGTTAAAACTGCTAATAAAAGAACGATATATAAATATATTCATCCGAACGGAATTAAAAGCAGTCAACTGGTTATGGGCTTAACGGAATTAGAGGAAGGGAGTGTATGGAACACTATGCCTGTTCATACTCATCAAAGAAGAACGGAAGTATATATGTATTTTAACATTGAGGAAGATTCTGTAGTTGTTCATCTAATGGGGGAACCCGACGAAACGCGTCATTTAATATTAAGAAACCAGAATATAATATTATCGCCAAGTTGGTCAATCCATTCGGGAGTAGGTACAAGCAAGTATTCATTCATCTGGGCAATGGGCGGCGAGAACCAGGATTTTGACGATATGGATTCGGTTTCAATGAACTCTTTAAAATAATATTTGATAAGAAATGATTCTAGATAAATTTAAACTTGACGGAAAAACTGCCATTGTGACCGGAAGTGATAAAGGAATTGGTCTTGCTTATGCGGTAGCACTCGCAGAAGCCGGTGCGGATATTATCGGCGTTTCATCTAAAGGAGATTTCTCTTCTACGGATAATTTAGTTAAAAAAGCGGGGAAAAATTTTACAGGATACAAAAGTGATTTTTCAAATCGTGAATCTCTATATGGCTTTATCAAAAAAATTAAAAATGATTTCTCTCAAATTGACATACTTGTTAATAATGCCGGCACAATTCTTCGTAATCCTATATCAGATCATTCTGATAAATATTGGGATAAAGTTATTGAAGTAAATCTTTCAGCACAATTTATATTAACAAGGGAAATTGGAAAGGATATGATTAAAAGAGGCAAAGGTAAAATTATATTTGTAGCTTCACTTCTTTCGTTTCAGGGTGGTATTTTTGTCCCTGGTTATGCAGCTTCTAAGGGTGGAATTAAACAGCTTGTTATGGCGTTTTCAAATGAATGGGCTTCAAAAGGTATAAACATCAATGCAATAGCGCCGGGCTATATTGAAACAGATAATACAAAGTCACTTAGCGAAGATCCTTTAAGGAATAAATCTATATTAGATAGAATTCCTGCCGGAAGATGGGGATTGCCTGAAGATTTAATGGGTACTGTTGTCTTTCTATGTTCATCTGCATCCGATTACCTCAACGGCAGTATAATTACAGTTGATGGAGGCTGGATAGGCAGATAAGAAGTTTCTAAATATTAGATATTTAATTAATAAAATTTTTTCAAAAATAAAATGGATATATAGTCATGAATAAATTTTCATTTGATGATTTAAGTGGTAAAGTTTGTGTAATAACAGGAGGAGGAGGCGTAATCGGAAATGCAATTGCAAAAGGATTATCAGGAGTAGGAGTTAAAATTGCGGTAATCGATTTACTAAAAGAGGCAGCCGATAAAACAGCTAAAACTTTATCTGACGAAACCGGATCAAAGTCTATCGGTGTTCAGGCAAATGTATTGGATAAGGAATCCCTAAATAACGCAAAAAAAGAAATAAACGAATCGTTAGGGAAAATTGATATCTTAATTAATTGTGCAGGTGGTAATTCACCTCTTGCAACTACTAAAATCGAATTTATGGAAAAGGAGAACCTAAAAGATCTCGAAAATACTTTTTATGGGCTAGATGTTGATGGTTTTAGAAAAGTCTTCGATTTGAACTTTCTTGGGACATTATTACCTACTATGGCATTTACTACTGATATGATCGAGAGCGGCGGTGGTTCGGTTCTAAATGTTTCATCAATGAATTCATTCAGACCGCTGACAAAGATTCCTGCCTACTCTGCTGCAAAATCAGCAGTCAATAACTTTACTGAGTGGCTTGCAGTGCATCTTGCAAAAGTCAATGTAAGAGTAAATGCCATAGCGCCTGGTTTTTTCCTTACAAATCAGAATAGATTTTTATTAATTGACGAAAAATCAGGTAAGTTGACAGCTCGCGGGAATAAAATTCTTTCAGCTACCCCAATGTGTAAATTTGGCGAACCTGAAGATTTACAAGGTGCAGTTTTATATCTCCTTTCTGATTTATCAAAATTTGTTACCGGTATTGTTCTGCCTATCGACGGCGGCTTTAATGTATATTCTGGTGTTTGATTTTAAATAATTATTAGGATCTTATGTTATATTATAGCAAAATTAATTCACAAAGAGGTATTTCAAATAAGGAATTGAATGATGCCCTTATTGAAATATATCAAAAACTCGGCAATAGAAAAAAGGTATTGGCAATACCGCCGGATATTACTCGTTTTTATTCCCAAGCAGGAATTTTAACGCAATTTACTTATCAATATTACCGCGAAAAATTGACAGATATTCTTCCTTCAATAGGGACACATTACCCTATGACTGAAAGTGAAATAAAGAAAATGTACGGAGATATTCCCCTAAACTTATTCCGTATTCATGATTGGCGGAATGGTTTAGCCACCTTGGGAATAGTACCTTCATACTATATTAGGGAAATTTCAAAAGGTGCTGTGGACTATGATATTCCTATTCAAGTTGATAAAATATTAGTCGAAGGAAATTATGATCTTATTCTTTCGATCGGTCAGGTAGTACCTCATGAAGTAATCGGAATGGCAAACCATAATAAAAATGTATTTATCGGCACGGGCGGCGCGGAGGGTATAAATAAAAGCCATTTTCTTGGTGCAGCCTATGGTATGGAAAAAATCATGGGACGAGCCGATACTCCGGTTAAACGGGTTTTGAATTATGGCTCGGATCACTTCGCAAAGCACCTTCCGATAGTATACATCTTAACAGTAATAGGAAAAGATGAAGACAATAATCTAGCAGTAAAAGGTTTATTCGCAGGAGATGATTTAGAATGCTTTAATCTTGCTGCGGAGCTCTCTCTTAAAGAAAATTTTATAATGCTTGACCATCCTCTTAAAAAAGTAGTCGTATATCTTGAGCCGGCGGAATTTAAAACTACATGGCTAGGAAATAAATCCGTTTATAGAACTAGAATGGCAATAGAAGACGGTGGAGAACTAATAGTACTTGCTCCGGGGTTAAAAGAATTCGGTGAGGATAAAGGCAATGATAAAATTATTCGAAAGTATGGGTATGTTAATACTCCAAAAGTATTAGAATTAGTAAATGAGAATGAAGACCTGCAAAATAGTCTTGGAGCTGCAGCACATTTAATTCACGGATCATCGGAAGGTAGATTTTCAATAACTTATTGTCCAGGTCATATATCTAAAGAAGAAATCGAAAGCGTAAATTTTAATTACTCCGATTTAGAGGCTATGCTAAAAAAATATAACCCTGAAATATTAAAAGATGGTGTGAATATTTTGGCGGGAGGAGAGGAAATATTTTTTATTTCCAATCCAGCTCTTGGTCTTTGGGCATCAAAAGAAAGATTTTATTAATATTTTAACAAAAAAATGATATTAATTATAATGGGTGTTTCTGGTTGTGGTAAAACAACAATCGGGAAAATGTTAAGTGCTAAACTGAATTGGAAATATTTTGAAGGAGATGAATATCATCCTCAGGAAAATATTGAAAAGATGAAAAACGGAATTCCTTTAAATGATTCAGACAGAAAACCATGGTTACTAAAATTACAATACATAATTAATGATGCTCTAAGTAAAAAAGTCAATATTATTATAACGTGTTCTTCCTTAAAAGAATCCTACCGAAAAATATTAAAAGTGAGCAATGAAGTAAGATTTATTTATCTTAAGGGAAGTTATAGCTTAATAGAGAAAAGAATGAATGAAAGAAAAGATCATTTTATGAAGCCGGGAATGCTCAAGAGCCAATTCGATGCGCTCGAAGAACCGACTGATGCAATCATCGTGGATATAGATAATTCATCTGAAAATATCCTCATTCAAATTCTAAGTAAACTTTAAAGTAAAGCTCCTTTTCATTTTATCTAAGAACCTAAACCTTTACAATTAAAAATAACTCATCAACTTAAGGAAATGATTGTATGACGATCTTAAAGAAAATAATTTCCATTTTATTTAAAAAGCACTATTATTATTTATCGATAATTATATTAATATTATTATCATCCAATGCATCATACGGATTAAAAAGATTCAGATCCTCTTATGAAATATCAATATTAGATACGGCCAATTCGATCCCCGGCGCTTATGCTGATGGAATACACAACGATACTAAGGCCATCCAGACTGCCATTAACAGTGCTGTCAGCGCAGGTGGGGGTATAGTACGTTTTTCTAATGGGAAATATCTTTGCGGTCCAATTACTCTTGGAAGTAACATAACTCTACAAATAGACAGTTCAGCAACAATTCTTGCTTCTCAACGAGAATTCGATTATTATTATCCTAACGCAGATACTACAAAACCTCCATCATCACTGCAAAATTTTATTTATGCGTATAAGTCTGTTAATATAACTATAACGGGATCCGGAGTCATAGATGGGCAAGGACAGCCTTGGTGGGATTCAGTAAACGTTGCAAAAGCTAAAGGTTTATCTGTTTTGCCCCTTAGACCGCGTTTAATATATATTAGTAAATGTCAGCATATATTAATTGACAGCATTTCATTGAGAAACTCACCCATGTTTCATATTAGCTGCGATTATTGTTATGATCTAAACGTTAATCATGTGACGATTACAGCACCTTCGAATTCTCCTAATACTGATGGAATTGATCCTGGCGGGTGTCATCATGTTAGAATATCATATTGTAAAGTTGATAATGGTGACGATAATGTTGCTGTAGGTTCAAGCAGTAAAGATCCTTCATGGCCAAATGCCTCTGCATCCGATATTATTATTTCTAATTGCACTTTTCTTCATGGTCATGGCTGCTCAATCGGAAGTTATACTGCAGGCGGCGTTGACTCTATGTTAGTTGATAGTTGTACTTTTATCGGAACAACAAATGGACTGAGGATCAAGTCTGAAAGAGGCAGAGGCGGTAATATTAGAAATGTTATCTACAATAATATTAACATGACGGGAGTTCAATATCCAATCTGGATAGCTTCTTATTATCCGGATATTCCTTCGCCGCAGGATCCGCTGCAAACAGTAAACTCTTCTACTCCTTATTACCATGATTTAACCATAGAAAACCTGATCTCAACAAATTCTCCTTCTATAGGTTACCTAGTTGGATTGCCGGAACAATTTTTAACAAATATTCATTTCCACAATGTCTCATTTTCTGCAAATACCGGGCTAATTGTGAGAAATGCTAATATTGATACAATAAATAATAGTTATAAAATTACCTCTGGACCCGGATTAATATTTCAAGTAAATGGAACTTTAACCGGAATGAAATCTAAGGATAATATTATCCATAATTTTAAAATAATGCAGAACTTTCCAAATCCTTTTAATCCATCAACACAAATTAAATATTCAATTCCACATCAAGAGTTTGTTACTATTAAAATTTTTAATATACTTGGTGAAGAAACAAAAACTTTAGTCAGTGAAGAAAAAAATGTAGGTGAATATACAGTGACATGGAACGGGATTGACGAACAAGGAAAACAAGTGGCAAGCGGAATATATTTTTACGAATTAATTGCAGAGAATCAAACACTTATAAAAAAAATGCTTTTATTGAAATAATAAAAATTTCTAAAATAAATTATTAGGCACTAGCAATTGATTATTAATTGACAGTGCTTTTTTTTTGTCTTTTATTGTAATCGGGATTGAAATTTTTATATATTTTTGTATTTATGTATTAAGATTAATCAAGAATTTAGAATGAAGGTTTAATTATACTTTAAAAGTAAATAAAAATATTAATTTCCATTCTGGTTAAGCAAAGTTAGAACACCTGAGATAAATATAAATAGCAGAAATATTAACTAATTTCTTTGATTTTAAAGTAACCCAAAATATTCTGGAGAATACAGTGTACCGTAAAATAATTTTGTTTCCATTTATATTATTAAGTTTTCTTTTAAGTTCTTGCTCAGTATTATTCTTAAATAATAATCCTGAGTTTATTAAAGTAAATGGAAGTCATTTTGAACTTTCCGGAAAACCGTATTATTTTTTTGGAACAAATCTTTGGTACGGATGCTATCTAGGTTCATCTGATTCTACGGGCGATAGAGGAAGGCTAGTGAGAGAATTAGATAAGCTTAAATCTATCGGCGTAACAAATTTAAGAATACTGGGAGCATCCGAGAAATCTTACATTAAAATATCTCTTAAACCAGAAATACAAACAGCTCCAAATATTTATAATGAAAATCTTCTTGAAGGTTTAGACTTTTTACTTTCAGAAATGGGAAAAAGAAATATGCACGCAGTTATAATATTAAATAATTATTGGGAATGGTCAGGCGGAATGGCTCAATATAATGATTGGGCAAATCCCGGAAGTGGTGTTGATCCGGGAAATAATAACTACAGTGATTTCATGGATTATTCTGCAACATTTTATAGCAATATGAAAGCTCAGGAAATATTCAACAATTATATTTATACATTAATAACAAGGAAAAACAAATACAACGGAGTTTACTATTATGATGACCCGACAATAATGTCTTGGCAGTTGGCTAATGAACCTCGTCCCGGAAGGAGCGATTATTGGATAGATGAATATTATCGGTGGATTGAGACGACAGCACAGTTTATTCATTTACTGGACCACAACCATTTGGTATCATCGGGTAGTGAAGGTATTGCAGGTTCATTGCAGGACTCATTAATATATTTAAAAGCACATAGAACTCAGTATATAGATTATTTAACTTTTCATCTCTGGGCGAAGAACTGGGATTGGTTTGATGCAAAGAATATTCAGGGTACATATCCTGAGACGGTAAAGAATGCTGTTGAATATATAAATAAACATATTTCTCTAGCCCGCCAATTGAATAAACCAGTTGTAATGGAAGAATTTGGATTACCGCGAGACAACGAACTATATCAGCCTGGTACGGCAACCACAGCCCGTGATAAATACTTCAAAATGATATTAACTCTGGTATATGATAGTGCTTCAGCAGGAGCACCAATTGCTGGTTCAAATGTATGGGCTTGGGGTGGTGAGGCACGCAGCATAAATGCGGATTTTAAATGGAGAATTGGAGATCCATTTCTCGGAGACCCACCTCAGGAACCGCAAGGGCTTAACTCAATATATGATACGGATTTATCAACAATATCAATATTCAAATCACATTCAGAAAAAATGAACAAATTAAATGAGCTAAAGCCTGAATTGCAAATTTCTAAATAGCCTTCTTTATTCTTAAAAGTAATACAGATATTTTATCTTAAAGACTCCTTCTCTGGCTGCAACATGCATAACAACCGGAAGAGGGTTTCCGAACGAGTCGAATTGCTGTGCTCTGTTATCAAGCTCGTTGTAAGCAAAATATATCCAACTTTTTGGGCTGAAATTATAAGAAAAAAGAAATCCCGTTATCAATTGCTCTAAATGTTGTGTCGAAGAATCAAGAAGATTATCTACATAAATTCTCAAATTTAAATCGTTAACCGGAGTAAGCGAAATAAAAGGTCTGGCGTCGTATGTTATATCTTCAACCCCGCCTGATGGATTTCCCTCTACCCACATATTATAAGATGTCCCAATCTGTAAAATATTCGAAGTATTCCATTGAGCATTTGCTCCAAACCAGGTATAAAAAGCCAAATAATTTCTGTTAAAGTTATAAGTTTTTGAATACCCGCCATAGAAGTTTGCATTCCACTTCGGACTCATACTAAACCAACTATTATAATCAATTTCATAGGAATTATATTTAATCCCTTGATCTTTTGCAGTTCCTTTAATTAGAGTTATTTCATAACCCCAGTTGTCCCTAAATTGCATATTAAAATCTATTACCGCAGATCGATCCGTATAGTCTTCAATATGTTTGTAATTCGTAAAGAATCCACCAAGCAATAATATTTGACTTATCCATCCTTCATTATAATACCAAACCGGACCGGTTAATGAAGTAACTTCCCAAGTTCCAATCCAAGGCACATAGCCTACTTGGCTTACATCAAAATTATTCCCGATATATTGATTTCTAACTAGTACCCACCATTTTTTCCCCATGGATATAAGCCCCGCCGATGCAGCATAATCACCCGAAGAATTAATAAAGGAATGAGCTAGTTGGTAAGAGAGCTGCCAATCCGATTCTCTGAATGCTCCGTCAATGTCAACGACTCCATAGGTTGTGTCCTTAATTTGTTTTGCAACTACTAATGTTCCTATTGAAGAATTTTCTCCGAACTGTCCTTTTATTCTTGCCGATCCGAATATTGCCCGTGGCTCTACTCTTTGAGTTGTATCATCCATATAAGTTTTTTGATCGGTTGCAGCAACAAATCCGCCATATTCTAAATTTCCTATCCTGCCGAAAGCTTTTGTTCCGAGTATTAAAGGAACTTCACTGCCGTCGGGTAACTTTTTTCCGATTCTTCTTGAATAGAATAATTCGAGCGGAGAATAAAATCCCGTATTCATCTCTTTCCCGGCTGCCATAAATATTTCATTTCCTTCCGTAAAGAAAGGTCTTCTCTCATTATAATAAGTCTCATACCTTGAAATATTAAATTGGTAAGGATCGGCTTCAATTTGTGCAAAATCCGGATTTGCAGTTAATAAAAATTTCAAAGCAGATGACGGATTGAACATTATATCTAATCCGGCGTTAGGATCAATTTTATATTTATTATTTTCTAAATAAGTTGCTTTAGCAAGAGCAACCGGATAAACTTCAAGATTTAATCCTTTAACTGAAGGTCTAAAATCATTAAATAATAATTCACCGAATTTAGATATTCTTTGCCCTTCGTTTTTTTCATACTTATTCCAGTAAAGGTCTTCTGATTTAGAAGGTATCCACCTGTCAAAATCTAATCCCCAATAATTTAAGTCTTTGTTGTATTGAATAGATTTATACGGAATTTTAATCTCGGCTACCCAGCCCCAGCTGTATATTTTAGTAGCCGCAAACCAAATACCATCCCAGTTATAATCCCTGTTTCGTGCATCGTCTAATAAAATAGCATCGCTTCTTACGCCGGAAACAGAAACAGCAAATTTGTATGCAGTTTTATTATCGTCAAAAGTATCAAGCATTATGGAAACACTTTCGCCGTTTGCATTATCCAGCATTCCCGTAAAAGGTTCTATATCTTTTTTATCTTCATAACAAATTATTAGACAGTAAAGCGCGTCGTCTGTAGAGAGAACTTTTGCAACCGTAGGCCAGGAAGGTTTCTTATCATAATATGGAGAAAGTTGAAAGTAATCCGTTGCTGAATCTGCAGTGCTCCAAATCGGGTCAATTACTCCGTCAATCTTTATTTCAGAGTCAATTTTTTTAAGAACTAATTTTTTTCCCGGATTATCGCTTTTTGCAAGAGCTCCGGTGCTAATAATAATAAATAGTAATAGTATATTACGTTTCATCCAGTTCTCTAGTTAATATGTTTTTTTATTAGACTTATCTTTTGAATTTTGGTTACTTGTTATTTTGTATTTATTGATCGCTTGGGTAAATTTATTATTTATAGCGCAGATTAAAATATATTAATGATATACGGTGGAGATATTTTTTTAATGGCAGAAATATATGATAATTCTAAATAAAGGAATTTACTCAAAAAAGAGCCGCATTATAGCGGCTCTTCCGAAGGTCTACAATATGGGGTACAGTCTATATCTTCCACATCCCTCATTTGGTTCCAAGCTATTTCGTGCACCGTGCCCTTCCATAATAAAAGTATGAATTCCATTATTAAGTCCTGCATAAGAGTTATTATAAATTCAATTATTTAATAAATCTGTTCCACATTTGTTAGAACCATCGCTGTATTCTGCGGTATCAAAGCTCTGACCGAAAATTGGATTTGCATTTGTAACGTTTGTAGGCGGATCAGTATCGTTTTTCCTATAAGAATAACTTTTCTGATAATTGACAGGAAGCATATCGGTCATTTCTTTAATCGGAGTATCAGCGTCTTTATATAAAGTTGCTGAAGGAGAAATGAATGTGTAATTTTCCTTCCAGCTTCCGTTTGATTTGATTCGTAACTCTTGTTACACTACCTTGAGTAACGCTTCCCGGCGAGACTTTGCCCATCTGAGTTTGCATTACGGCATCTGACATTTTTGTTGATGCACTTATACCACTAGGTTCATAATTCAAAGCAGCGTAGTGCATCATATTGCGGAAAATTCCAAGCTCTTTGTTTACCGGAGAAGTTGGATTCACAAAAGAAAGGCTGATGTTAAAGTTGGTGTATGCTTTTATTTTCTTATTTGCAGGGTTGAATTGTATAGGGTAAATAGCGACCCTTGCTACTTTTTGACCTCTTACATATCCCATTTCAATTATCTCTCCAAATATACCTGGAAAATCCGCATTTGTTGAATAGACAGATTTATCTTCTTCAAACACAGGTTCAAGATCATAGCTGCCGTCAGACTGTTCCTTTTTCTCATACTTTGGCGCAGGAATAACATTATAATTAGCGAACTGATGCTCATCAGATGGTGAAATCGAAATTGAAACATTGTCGCAGTCTGGTATAGCAATCAGCTTTGTAATCATCGGTACTTGCGGTGAACCTTCTTTAGTCATAACTTCACCATCAGGAATTGAAAGACTCTGGTAATCGGATGTGCCAATTTTTTTATTTGAACTTTCCATACCGTTGATTTGAACATTGAAAGATACTGCGCTGTTATTTGATGCCGTAAGATTTGTAGTTGGGTTTATTTTGGTTTGCTGCAAGAAAGGCACCCATACTGACTGCGCAAATATTTGCATGGTTATTATAATGGACAAAGTAAATATATAGTATAGATAACGTAACATTTTAATTATCCTTAATTATTATATTTTTGCAGCACAGAATTAATTCTGTGCTATGTATGTTAGTCATAAAAAATAAACCCCTGTCTGAGCAGAATGATTTGGACATAATTGTGCCCATTAATCAAACTGAAAACAGGATGTTGGCCCGCCGGAACCCTGAACCTGACCGTTCTTTTTCGGCGGGACTTTATTATCAAACTAAGGCGGTATATTATTTTTAGATAGCATTTTTTAACAACCTCCTTATCTAATCAACAGCATCTTTTTTGTGACAACTTGTGATGTTGTTGTTAATCGATAAAAATATACTCCACTTGCTAATCCTTTCGAGTTCCAGTTGATTTTATAAGCTCCAGAACTTTGTATTCCATCAACGAGTTTCCCTATTTCTTGCCCCAGAATATTAAATACTTGAAGTTTTACAATCTGTTGTTTGTTAAGTTTATATTCTATAACAGTACTCGGGTTAAAAGGGTTGGGATAATTTTGCAATAATTCAATATTGCTAGGAATATTATTTACACTTCCTTTTTCATCTTTTACCGATACAATTCCGCCGCCGTCGGTTGTCTTATAAATACCATCTCCAACTGCCCAGCCGGTGTTTTCATTTAAGAAGAAAAGACTACTTAGCCAGTTGGAAGGAATATCTTGACCAACCCAAGTATTTCCTCCATCAGTTGTTTTTATTATGGACTTTTGATTTGAATAATTATAACCTGTTATCCAACCTGTTGTTGCATTACTAAAACATATAGTAAAATAATAACCCGGGTAAGTACTCCCGCAAGGTGTCCAATTGGTTCCTCCATCTGTAGTCCTGTATATATTACTTCCCCCATAAGAATCCCCGACTATCCAGCCTAAACTCTCATTTATAAAATAACTTGAAGGAAATGATAACGAAGGAATATTTTGAACCTTCCAACTATTACCGCCATCGGTTGTTTTCAGGTTACTGCCTATCCATCCTATGTTTTGATTTATGAAGTGTATCTTACCTAAAGAAGTTTCAGCAACACTTGTATCTAAAACAATTTTAGTCCAATTGTTCCCCTTATCAGAAGTTTTTAATAACACACCATTTTTTCCTGATACCCAACCAGTTGAATCATTCAAAAAAGCTATTGAATTAAATCTATTCAAAGTATCGAACATTTGATTTTCCCAAGTTTGTCCACCATTAGTTGTTTTTAAAATATTTGCCCCAATTGATAGCCATGACCCCTTGACTATTAACCCAGCAGTAAAAACATTTTGAGTATCAATAGCGTAAACGGAATTAAATAATAAACTATCATTTTGATTCTGCTTTTCCCAATTATTTCCTCCATCCGTCGTATGAAGGATTATGCCGCTATCTCCCGCAGCCCAGCCGTTGCTTTCATCTACAAAGTAAATTGAGTTGAAATTATAGCTCTTTTCTCTTTGTGAAATCCAATTACTTCCTCCATCCGTTGTTCTGTAAAGAATACCGGATTGACCTATAATCCATCCATTATTTTTGTCTGAAAATTTTATCTTAAATAATTGCCCAAAACTTTTATTAGATTCTGCCTTAACCCAGTTGATACCTCCATTAGTTGTATTATAGATAAAACCACCGTAATCAGCGTCGATAGTACTATTCCCTCCGCAAATCCAGCCATTTAGCGTATCTGTAAAACAAGTTGAGTAGTTGTCAGATCCTGCAGTGTCATGTCGCCATGTATTTCCACCATCAGTTGTTATTAAAAACACGCCGCCGTCTCCGGCTATAAATCCATGATTAATATCCGTAAAGTTTATATCGTAAAGACTGCCAAATACTTTTGGATTGAGTACCCCTTCGTTCCACTGCCATGTTCTGCCGCAGTCCGTCGTTTTATATATTTCGTTGCCATAATATCCTGCTCCAACAAGAAATCCGGTGCTCTTATCTGTAAAAGCAACAGCGCGGAAGAAAAATACATCTAAATAAGCACTCATATAATTATCTATCGAACTGGTATTCCAACTGTTGCCTCCATCTGTTGTTCTTAATATTATTCCGTCTTCGCCAAATACAAAGCCTGTATCTTTATCTACAAAATAGATTGAGTTATAAGGAAGAG
This sequence comes from Bacteroidota bacterium, assembly GCA_021783875.1. Lineage (GTDB taxonomy): Bacteria > Bacteroidota > Ignavibacteria > Ignavibacteriales > Ignavibacteriaceae > FEN-1297. The sequence goes on along the minus strand of JAJXTM010000018.1, from coordinate 1,280 downwards.
TAGTATCGGTTTTTACTTCTATCCATATTTTCCCCCCATCGGTTGTTTTTAATAAAACATTTTGACCGCTTCCATAAGCTCCTCCTGCAGCCCAGCCGTTTAAGGCATCTATAAAATTTACACTATTTAATTCAATGCCGCTCCCTCCTGCGTGGTGCTGAACATCCCAGCTTGCACCTCCATCTGTTGTTTTTATTACTGTGCCTAAGTCGCCAACTGCGATTGCGGTATCTTTATTAAACACATAGATATCTCTAAGGGTATTGCCTTGAGGCTTCGGGTATTGCCATTGCCAGTCGTTTGTGGTTTGCGCTATTGCTTGACTAACAAAAGATAATAAAACAATAAATATTAATGATAAATATTTTGTCTTCATTTTGTTACTCCTGTAGGAACTGTTGAATTATATTGCTTGGTAATTTTTAGAATGCTGCAACTGCTATCTTTAAAGTAAATATTATTTTGAGGATGGATATTTGATATTAACTGAGGAAGTAAAAAAATAATGAAAGAGAATATTAGTTTTTCCATAGTGACAGTTTCCCAATTTCTGATAACTATTTGAAATATTTCAATATTCGAGAACTTTAATGCAGCAAAAATTATTCCTTATATGATTTCTGAATTTAGATTAAAACACAAAGTTTAAGAAATAGATATTCTCAATTGAAATAATTTGAAAAGAAAATTTCCTGAATTAAGGAATGAAATTGAATTGGTTAAGTGGGAAATGGGTGTTTTTTGTTTGCAAAAGTTAATGTTATTGAATTTGTTGAAGTTCCCTGGGAATTCAGGGTTTCTTTAATTATTAGAAAATTCCCCAGTGCAAACTTTAGAGTTGCACCGGGGAATATTATGAATGTAACACCAGTTGCAACTGTAATGTTTTCAGAAATTTGATTGGTACCTGATAAATTTAAGTTTTGTGATATTGTGCAACCTGTCAAGAAAAGATTTACTTCAGGTTCAGCGTAACGGTTATTTAATCAAAAGGTTCAAGTATTTTTCCTCATGAATTATGTATTTTTCGTTGGTATTTTTGCGCCTTTAAATATCAAATATGCTTTCTCAAAGTTAAAAGGTTATAAAATCACGCCGCTTCCCAAGCACAAATCTTCATGATAAAAAACAGCGAACTGTCCGGGCGCAATTCCTTGATCCGGTTTATCTAATTTTATTTCAGCTTCATTATCACCTGAAAATATAAATCGGCAGTTATACATTTTTGCACCGTGACGAATTTTTACTTTCAGGTTTTCTGTTGGAGGTTTTTCTTCACT
>JAJXTM010000230.1 GCA_021783875.1 Bacteroidota bacterium | reverse complement strand
TCCTGAAAACTTTCTACCCATCTCATTCATTGCATATAGTACTGGCTGAATAATTTTACTTTTAACTTTATCTAGGATAGCAGCAGAAATTAAGGGAGCGGGTGAATATGCTCCCATGCCGCCTGTGTTTTTTCCTATGTCATTATCCCCAATCCTTTTATGATCCTGAGCAGCAGGTAAACATATAAAATTATCACCGTCGGTTATAGCAAATATTGAGGCTTCTTCTCCTTCCATAAATTCTTCGACAATAATTTTGTCACCGGATTTTCCAAATTTTTTATTAACAAATATATCCTCCAAAGTTTGCAATGCTTCGTTATAATCCTGGCAAATTATTACACCTTTACCGGAAGCCAGTCCGTCAGCTTTAATAACGCAAGGGTACTGCTGAATTGATAAATATTCCTTTGCTGCAAGCCTTTCGGAAGAAGAAAATTCTCTATAATCTGCGGATGGAATATTATATTTTGCCATTAAATCTTTCGCAAAAGATTTATGCGCTTCTATTTCTGCTGCTAAAGAATTTGGTCCAAATACCAGAATTTTATTTCTCCGTAAAAGATCCGCTAATCCATTAACAAGAGGATTTTCCGGACCTATAACGACCAAATCAATTAGCTTTTGGATGCAGAAAGATAAAATAAATTCAGAATCCTCCATGCTGGCTGAAACATTTTCTCCATAATCTTGAGTACCCGGATTACCAGGGAGGATATACAATTTTCCATCAGATAAATTTTCTTTTATCTTGTATGCAAGTGCATGTTCCCTTCCGCCGGAACCAATAATAAGAACATTCATATAATATCCTCTTTTACAACAAATTGGAATTGTTTAATAAGTTGTTCAGTAAGAAAATCTCTTCGCATTTTTTGGAGAAATTCTTCATCCGGCAACGGCAATTCCTTTTTTATATATAGATCGTAAATTTTCATCAATGTATTTTTAATTTCTTGAATGTCATCCGGGTTAGTAATAAAAGAAGCTTTATAATCCGATGCTGCAACTTTTAATGATCCTTCCGGAAGTGAGGCTAAAATGGGCTTTCTGGAGCCAAAATATTCATATAACTTACCGCTGGAAATTGTATCCGCATTTCGACCATTGCCCACCATCATCCATAATACATCGCTAGCTAGTAACTTAGCAATGGTTTCTCTATGAGGTAAATATCCAAATTCTTTTACAGAGTCCTGTAATTTCAATTTTTTAATAAGTGCTTTATTTTCTTTGCCTAAATACCCGATAAAATGAAGTTCAATATTTGCTGCAATATCCGGATGTTCCAGAGACAATTCCTTAAACGCTTTAAAAAAATATTTTGGGGTAATAAACTCGTAAAAAATACCTGAATAAGTGAGCCTCATTTTACTATTAGTTTTAGGTTCAATTTTTTGATTTTCAAAGTCTTCGGGATCATAACCATGCGGAATAATATAAATATCCTCAAAGGTAAGGAATTGATAATTATCAATTATTTTTTCTTTCATTTTTCTGTTAGTAGTAATAATTCTATCAGATGCTTTAAGTGCTATATATTCCATTTTTTTATGGATATAGGTATGAAGCGGAGTAGGGTAAAAGGCAAATTGATTTCCAAACCATAAATCACGGTAATCAATAATCAAAGGTAAGTTAAATTCCTTTTTAAGTTTTACAGCCATATTAACTGCAGAAAAAGGGGGAGCGCTTACAAAGATAAGATCAAATTTTTCTTCGGATAAAATAGTTCTTGCTTCTTTGATTGCATTCTTTGTCCAGCCAATTTTATTATCGGGTATAAAAAAAGTTTTACTTATCAGACTAAAGGTTTTCCTAATATATTCCGCCGGCATTTTTACGGTTCCGAAACGGGAGAGCCTTGAATTTACATCTTTACCTTCTGCCCTAATGATTCTTATATTTGCTTTTTCGGCTTCATCCATTAAAGAAGAATCATGTGCAAAATAGCCGGTAGAAGAAGCAGTCAAAACGACCGGTTCCCAGTTATTCCCTTTCATATATTTAACAAACTTAAGTGTTCTTTGAACGCCGCTTAAGCCCATGGGGGGAAAATAATAAGCTATAACTAATACTTTAAACATTGTCACATTTCATTAATTGCAGTAGATAGTTTCAGGAGTGATAATTAGGAGACTCCTTAGTAATTATAACATCATGCGGATGACTTTCTCTTAAACCAGCCAAAGTTATCCTAATAAATTTTGTTTTGGTTTTTAATTGGTGAATATTTTTGACTCCGCAATAACCCATAGCAGCCCTAAGACCGCCGATTAATTGATAAACTGTATTTGATAATGGTCCTTTAAACGGAACTCTTCCTTCCACACCTTCAGGAACAAGTTTAGCTATATCATCTTCGGCATCTTGAAAATACCGGTCTTTACTTCCTTTTTTCATTGCAGATAGAGATCCCATACCGCGGTAAGATTTAAAGCTTCTGCCTTCATATAAAATTGTTTCACCGGGGCTTTCTTCAACGCCGGCAAATAATCCGCCGATCATTACTGAATCAGCACCTGCAGCCAAAGCTTTTGCAACATCGCCGGTTTGCTTAATTCCGCCGTCGGCGATTAATGGTATCCCCTTCTTTTTAACAGCGCGATAGACTTCCATAATTGCAGTAATTTGAGGAACACCAATCCCTGCAACAATTCTTGTTGTGCAAATTGATCCTGGTCCGATGCCAACTTTGACAGAATCGACTCCACAATCCAAAAGATCAAGTGCAGCTTCATAAGTTCCTATATTACCAACAATTAACTGTTCATACTTAAATTTTTTTCTTGCTTCTTTAACTATTTTCAAAACGCCTATTGAATGACCATGTGCAGTATCTATTACAATAACGTCTGCACCGGCTTTTGATAAAGCACTTATTCTATCTATCGTATCAATAGTAATTCCAACAGCTGCACCGACTCTTAGTCTGCCATGTTCATCCTTGCAAGCTGAAGGATGTTTTTTCTTTTTCTGGATATCTTTGAAAGTAATCAAACCTTTTAAGATATAATTATTATCTACAACCGGTAATTTTTCTATTTTATGTTTTTGTAAAATCTTTTCAGCCCTTTCAAGGTCGGTATGAATAGGAGCAGTGATTAGGTTTTCTTTAGTCATAAGATCTTTAACTTTTTGATTTTTATTTGGTTCAAACCTTAAATCACGATTAGTTAAAATACCGACAAGTTTTCCGATATTATCAACTATAGGAATGCCGGAAATGCTATATTTTTTCATTAAGGCAAGAGCATCTCCAATAGTTTTATCAGCAGAAAGAGTGACAGGATTCATTATCATACCACTTTCAGAGCGTTTAACTTTATCCACTTCTTCGCATTGTTCTTCAATTGACATATTCTTATGAAGGATGCCAATCCCGCCCTCTCTTGCCATTGCAATAGCCATAGCAGACTCAGTAACAGTATCCATAGCGGCAGAGATGATAGGAATATTTAATTTAATCTGAGGAGTTAATAAAGTTGAAGTATTAACTTCCCTGGGTAGAACATTTGATTTACCCGGTTCCAACAGTACATCATCAAAAGTTAATCCTTCTTTAATTGAAATATTTTCTTTCATTGCTTATCCAATTATTATTCAAAAAATTATTATTCAAAAGCCTGGTAACCAGTAATATCCTCACCGATAATTAGAGTATGCATCTCATGAGTACCCTCATAAGTTTTCACAGCTTCCAGATTTGCAGCATGTCTCATCACCGGATATTCGTCAATAATGCCGTTAGCGCCTAATATTTCTCTTGCAATATGAGCTATTTCCAAAGCTTTTTCACAATTATTTCTTTTAGCCATAGAAACCTGAGTATGTTTAAGAGAGTCTTTATCCTTCAACTTTGCCAATTGAAAATTTAGTAATTGGGCTTTTGTAATTTCAGTTAACATATAAACTAATTTATCCTGGGTCATTTGAAAGGCGGCAATAGGTTTATTAAACTGAATTCTTGATTTAGAATAATTCAATGCGGAATCATAGCAAGCCATCATAGCACCAACGACACCCCAGGCAATACCAAATCTTGCCTGATTCAGACACATAAGGGCACTTTTTAATCCGTTAGACATAGGTAGTAAATTCTTACCAGGCACGAATACATTATCAAAAATCAATTCTGAAGTCACGGATGCCCGCAAAGAGAGTTTATGCTTCATTTCAGGAGCAGAAAAGCCATTGAAATCTTTTTCGACTAAAAATCCTTTTACAATTCCGTTTAATTTAGCCCAAACTACTGCAACATCAGCGATAGTTCCATTAGTAATCCACATTTTAGCGCCATTTAGAATATAGCCATCATTTACTTCTACAGCTTTTGTAACCATACCGCCCGGATTTGAACCAAAATCCGGTTCAGTTAAACCAAAGCAACCTATTTTTTCACCTTTAGAGAGCAGAGGAAGCCAATATTCTTTTTGTTCTTCGCTTCCGAAATTAAAAATAGGATACATTACCAAAGAGCTTTGAACGGAGACAAAACTTCTAATACCGCTATCTCCTCTTTCCAGTTCCTGAAGAGCCAAGCCATAGGTTAAATTATTTGATTCCGCGCAGTCGTATTTTCTCGGA
>JAJXTM010000017.1 GCA_021783875.1 Bacteroidota bacterium | reverse complement strand
GATCATTTCTGCTTCTGCCTGTATGAAGCTTTCCGGCTGTATCGCCTGCAATTTCGAAAAGTCTAGATTCTATTGCAGAATGAATATCTTCAAATAAATTTTCGTCAGGTTTCCATAATTGATTTTCCCAATCATTTTTTATTTGAATCAGACCATTAATTATTTTTTCAGATTCAGCAGATGAAATAATTCCAACTTTAGAAAGCATTTCTGTATGCGCAATACTTCCCTGGATATCTTCTTCCAAAAGGTTAATATCAACATTGAGAGAAGAAGAAAACTTCAAAGCATTAGGATTCAGATTATCTTTAAACCTTCCGCCCCATAACATTAAACATTTACCTCAAGATTAAGAGAATTTTGAACCTGTGTCATTGTCTTATAAGGAAGTCCATAAATCTTAATAAAGCCATCAGAAGCTTTATGGTCGAAAGTATCTTCTGATGTATAAGTAGCAAGATTTTTATTATATAGGCTAAAAACTGAACTTCTAGATAAAGTTTTAATAGTTCCTTTATATAGTTCAATTTTAATTTCACCCGTTATATTTTCCTGAGTTGAATCAACGAATGCCATAAGAGAGTTGAAAAGAGGTGAATACCAAAGGCCATCATAAATTAAATTAGCAATTTTGTTTGAAATATTTTGTTTAAATCTAAAAGTTTCTTTATCCAGAATTAATTTTTCTAATTCAAAATGAGCATGATGAAGAATTACAGCAGCCGGAGCTTCATAAACTTCTCTTGATTTTATTCCTACAACTCTATTTTCAATAAGGTCTAGTCTGCCAATTCCATGAGCAGCCCCAATTTCTTTAATTCTAGTGACTAAATCTACGGAATTCATTTCAATTCCATTTAAACTTACGGGAACTCCTTTTTCAAATCCGATAGCAATTATTTCAGAAGTATTAGGTGCATTTTTAGGGTTTGTTGTTATTTGATAAGCATCTTCAGGAGGAGCTTCCTGCGGATCTTCAAGAATACCGCATTCAATTGCAATACCCCATAAATTTTCGTCTATTGAATATGGATTATCTTTAGTAGCTTTTATTGGAATTTGATGTTTTAAAGCATAGTCCATTTCCTCCTCCCTGCTTTTAAATTCCCAAAGTCTTAAAGGAGCAATAATTTCCAGACTCGGAGAAAGAGTTTGGACTCCTACTTCAAATCTGACTTGGTCATTACCTTTACCTGTACATCCATGTGAGACAGCCTGGGCATCTTCCAAAACAGCTACATCGACCAGCATTTTTGCTAATAATGGTCTTCCGATTGCAGTTGCCATAGGATAAGAGCCTTCATATAAGGCACCAGCTTTTAGAGCTTTCCATACATACTGGGTTAAAAATTCTTCTCTAAGATCAAAGACATAAGATTTAACAGCACCGGTTTTGGCAGCTTTTTCTTTAACACCTTCTATTTCTTTAACCTGTCCTAAAAATCCAGTTGCAGTAATAATTTCAGCATTATATTTTTCACTTAACCATTTAACCATAACAGAAGTATCTAAACCACCCGAATAGGCAACAACAATTTTCTTTTTTGACATAATTATCTCCTTCAAATTTTTTATCCGACCTGTTCGGTCATCATTTTTTTAACTAATAAAACAATATTATTAATATGATTATGGCTACTAGGAATAATTAAAACAGTATCATCACCGGCAACTGTTCCAAGTATTTCCGGATTATTTAAACGATCTATAAAATGAGCGATTCCGGGTGCACGACCGGCCAGGGTTCTAACGACAATAAGAGACTCATTATGATCCAAGCTTAAAATTTCAAATCCGATTAATCTTGCAATTTGCTTACCCGATTCATGTGCATCGAGAATATAACGGGGTCCCTTTTCAGTGATAGTGCGTATAACACCTAATTCCGCAAAATCTCTACTTAAAGTAGCTTGTGTAACATCTATTCCTTCGGAATCAAGGATTTTAACTAAATTTTCATGAGATGAAATAAATCTATTATTTAGTAACTCTTTGACTCTATTTAATCTTTTTAATTTTGCAGACATAACGTCTTAAAGAGATTTAATCTCCGATACTTCTGAAATAATTTTTTTTAATGCAAATAAAAATTTCGCAATTTCGTTTTGAGTAATTATAAAAGGGGGAAGAATTCTCAATACGTATTCTCCTGCGGTTCCTACAACGAACCCAGCATCAAGCATTTTGGCAGATATTATTTTAGCAGAGACATTAGATGAAAATTCGACTCCAATTATTAGTCCGCATCCGCGAATATTTTTAATAGATGCAATATGAAGTCCATGCAATCCATTCATTAGAGTATTTCCTAATTTTTCAATTTCAGAAAGAGTATTTTCATCCAATAAATCAATAACTTTATTAGCAACTGCTACGGCAATCGGATTTCCGCCGAAAGTTGAACCGTGATCTCCAGGTTTAATTACTTCGGCAATATCTTTAGAACAAAGGACAGCACCGATAGGAATACCATTGGCAAGACCCTTAGCAGAAGTAACTATATCAGGAATTATATTTGAGTTTTGATAAGAATAGAATTTACCAGTTCGTCCAATTCCAGTCTGTATTTCATCGATAATTAGCAAAATATTTTTTTCAGTGCATAATTCTCTAAGTCCCTGGAGATAGTCAACCGGAGGCACATTTACACCTCCTTCTCCTTGGATGGTTTCAATTAAAACAGCAACGGTATTATCAGTAATTGCATTAGCAACAGCAGAAACGCTACCATAAGGTACATGGGAAAATCCTGGAACAAGGGGTTCAAATCCTTTCCAGAATTTATATTGTCCCGTAGCAGATAAAGCACCATAACTTCTTCCATGAAAACTGCCATGAGTTGAAATTATTTCATATCTGCCATTCCCCCATTTTCGTGCAAATTTTATTGCAGCTTCGTTAGCTTCGGTTCCTGAATTACAAAAAAAGACGAAATCCATTCCTGATTTTTCAGATATTTTTTTTGCTAAGGATTCTTGAAGCGAAGATGAAAATAAATTAGAAGTATGCCATAATTTATTTATTTGATCAATTGCTGCATTTTTAATCTGGGGGTGATTATGACCAAAGCTAGTTACGGCAATTCCGGAATAGAAATCAATATATTCCTTACCTTCTGTATCATATAAATAAAATCCATTTCCATGATCAAATTCAACAGAAAACCTGTTGTAATTTTTAAGCAATGCTGACTTTTCCATAATCGCTTTCTGATTTAGTAATTATCCAGGTTCCATTTATATTCTGGTCAAGTGAAATTTTTGATCCAATCCAAATTCTATTAATACCCATTTTAAGAAGTTCTATACAGCTTTTAAGTTTTGGGATCATACCATCAGTTATCTGACCTTCAACAATTCCATTAATAATTTCGTCTTCCGTAAGAGTTCTGACATTGAAACCATTAAGTTTGACTGCTTCGACATCAGACACAAAGAACACAGAATCAGCTTTTATAGCTAGAGATAGGGTCTCAGTAAATAAATCAGCATTAACATTCATAAGATTACCCTGATTATCTCTGCAAACACTTGAAAAGACAGGAATTATTCCATCCTGCAGCAGCTCAATAATCCAATTGACAGACCCGGATAATTCTGGTTTACCTACAAACCCAAGATTTTTATCTAAGTAATTTGCAATAAAAGTATTCCTATCAATTCCAGACAAACCGATTGATTCAAAATTCGATGAATTGAGTTTGGCAATTAGTTGGGAGTTAATTAAACCTGCTTGCACAGCAGCAACCACTTCCATTTGTCCGCTTGAGGTTACTCTTTGACCGTTTATAAAATCAGTTTGATGACCAAGTTTTTCTGACCACTCAGAAATATTCTTTCCAGCACCATGAACAATTATAATCCCTTCAAAATCTATATAGAGTTTCTGGATAATTTTTATCCACAAATTAGAAGAGACAAATTCGCCAATTGTTTTTCCACTAATTTTTATAACTGCTATTTTCATATTGATTTCCTGATTAAGTTCGATAATCGGCATTAATTTTGACATATTCTTCGCTCAAATCGCAAGTCCACCAAACGCATTCTTCAGTACCGGAGCCAAGGTTGATATTAATTACAAATTCATTACGTGATAAAATTTCTGAAGCAAGAGTTTCATCAATTGCAAGCTTATAATTAGGAAGAAGGATAGGTAAATCATTAAAGCTTATGGAAACTTTTGATGGGTCAAAATCTGCTCCACTTTGTCCAGCAGCGCTCAAGATTCTGCCCCAATTTGCATCTGCGCCATGAATTGCAGTTTTAACAAGAGATGAGTTTGCAATCGACTTTCCAACTAAATTGGCATCTTCTTTTGATTTTGCACCGAAAACATTAATGGTCACAAGTTTAGTTGCACCCTCTCCGTCAGACACTATGGATTTAGCCATTTCAATAGTAATAAAGTTAAGCGCAAATAAAAATTCTTCATATTCACTTGTCCCCTTTTCTATTTTTATTGAAGAAGCACCATTAGCTAATAAAATGACCATATCATTTGTGCTAGTCTCTCCATCAACAGAAATTTTATTGAAAGAATTATTAACTGCCTGTGACAAAATTTCTTGAATCAGATTAGTTTCGATTAATGCATCTGTAGAAATAAAACCGAGCATAGTAGCCATATTAGGCATAATCATTCCGCTGCCTTTTGCAATACCGCCAATAGTAACATCACCATCTTTAAATTTTAATTTGACAGCAAAGGATTTAATTTTTGTATCAGTAGTCATAATAGCCTCAGCAGCGTCAAATCCGCCTTCAGAAGAAAGCAAAGTAATTATTTCATCAAGGCCAGATTCAATTTTTTCAACCGGAAGTTTTTGCCCGATAACACCTGTTGAACTAATTATCACTTCCGAAGGAGAAATATTCAATTTCTCAGCACACGATCTTTGCATTTTAAGAGCGTCATCATATCCGGAATCTCCGGTACATGCATTTGCATTACCTGAATTAATTAAAATTGCTTTAACATTTTTCCCAAGTCTAACTAGATTTTGAGAAATAACCAGAGGAGCAGCTTTTACCTTATTCAGTGTGAAAGTACCTGCTACAGAGCAAGATAGCTCCGAATAGATTAGAGCAAGGTCTTTCTTTCTCTTTTTTATTCCGCAGAAAGTTCCTGCAGCTTTAAATCCTTTTGCAGAAGTAACAGACCCGCCTTCAATAATTTGGTACATTTTTAACTCCCTTATTTAGCAAGCCCATTGTTTCATCCAGTCCAAGTAATAAGTTCATGTTTTGAATAGCTTGTCCAGAAGCACCTTTAATAAGATTATCAATTGCTGAAGTAATTATCAGGATTTTATCCTTAATAGAAATGTTTATATCGCAAAAATTTGTTCCTACCACCCACTTAAGCTGAGGAGGAATGTTTCTTAATCTGACAAAAGGAGATTCAGAATAAAAAGACTTATATTTTCTTAAAATATCTTCTTGGGATACTGCTCTATTTAAATGAATAGATGTAGTAGCATAAATTCCAACAGCAATAGGCAAAAGATGAGTTGAAAAGGAATAGGGTGAGTCAAAACCAAAAATATTCATCATTTGAATAATTTCGGGTTGATGTCGGTGGTTATTTAGGTTATATGCAGATACATTGCCATCCATTTCTGACAACATCAATTCTTGTTTAGGAGTTTTTCCTGCTCCACTTGTTCCTGAATATGCGACTGTGCTAACAGTTAAAATTTCTTCTGAAAAAGAGTCGATAAATGGTAGAAGACCTAATAAGGTAGCCGTTGGATAGCAACCAGGATTAGCAATTAAGTTTGTTGTCGAATAGTCTTGTCTTTGATAATCAGCAAGACCATAAACCTTAGATTTAAGAAGATCCGGAGAAGTATGTTTTTTACCATACCAAAGTTCATATTCTTCTTTTGAATCCAATCTATAATCTCCGCCAATATCAATTACTTTTTTACCGGCAGAAATTAATTGAGGGACAAAATTTAGAGCTTCGCCATGCGGAAGAGCAATAAAGTATAAATCATGTTCTCCCAATAAATCTATACTAGAGATTTCATTATTTTGAATAATATTGTCAAACTCAGGAAATAAGTCAGATAAATGTTTTCCAGAGGAATTGTGTCCATAAACAGTATAATCACTAATTTCAGGATGAATATTGCAATATTCTACTAATTTTCTGCCAGTATAACCACTTCCCCCAATAATTCCAACTGAAATCATTATATTTTACCTTGTATAAATATTCTTATTTTAAATTAACGTTATAAAAGTATATAAAGATATTATTCTTGTCAATGGAATAATGGATAATAATGCATATTTTTTCTTATAAAGACACAATACTTAATATTTTATGCATAATTATAAATATATATACAATGTATTGCATAAATAAATATTAAATTGGTATTTTGAAGTAATATTATTTGGTAAGTTTAAAATAGATAGGCTGGAGGCTATATAAATTAGTAAATATTAATTTTCAATTTCCAAGATATTAGTTTTCAATCCTTCAGTACAATTTTTGCACATTTCCAGAGATTTTCTATCATCAAGAACTCCTTGTCGAAATTGCATATACTCATTAGAGCGCCAAACATCCCGAAACTTTTTATTAGTCAGATTTCCAAGAGAAAACTCAGCATCTTTATCAAAACAGCAAGGTACAACTAACCCATCCCAAGTAATTACTGAAGTTCTCCACAATGCAAAGCAGTGATTTTTTAATTTATTTTTTATTCTAATACTATTATCAGCAACTATGTATCTTCTATATTTAGAGTTTTCGGGAAGGAATTTGACAGCATTTTCATAATTTGAAACCTGCATTGTTTTTAGTGTTACTTTATCAACGCCTGTTGCTTTTCCATAATTAAAGATTTCATTTATCTGATGTTCGTTTTGTTTCATAACGATAAATTGAAGTTCAATGTACGGAAGTTTTTTCGTTAACTCTTTTCTTCTTTTAATAATTGTTCTTAGTCCTTCGTCCGCATTTTTAAAGGTACCTCCGACTCTATAGTTCTGATAGGTTTCTTCATCTAGCCCGTCAATTGAAAAGATAAGCTTATCCGGAGCATTTTCAATAATATAATCTTGATTTTTTTTCGTAATGAAATGCCCATTAGTACTCACCGATACATAGATATTATTTTCCCGGGCATATTTTATCATTTGAGGAAGGTTTTGATTTAAATATGGTTCACCTTGAAAATATAGTTGAATATAAAATCCGGTTTCTTTAATCTGATCAATTAAATTTTTAAAATCCTTAATTTTAAGTAATCCAAGCGGTCTAGTTAATTCTCCAAGTCCTGATGGGCATTCAGGACATTTCAAATTACAGTGATTTGTTGGTTCAATAGAATAAGAAACAGGCATTCCCCAAACAACCGGTCTTCTGATAATTCGAGAGATCAAAAATGATAATAAAATAAGTAAGGCATTAATCAACCTTTTAAAGGTGAGGTACTTAAATAAATTTATTTCCATATTCATGAACGAGGCAGAAAGCAATAGTTTAAAATATTAGACTAATAAGTGTATTTTCATTTCTCTTTATTACAACTTATTATGAATTCAGCTAAATCTCTGAATGCACCTTGACCCCCTTTATTTATACAAACGAAATTAACAATTTCTTTAATTTTATCTATCGCGTCAGAAGGAGCGGCAGAAAGTCCGACAATTTTGATTAATTCATAATCATTCATATCGTCGCCAATGAAAGCTACATTTTCAGCATTTATTTTATTTTTGGCTAATATTTCCCGAAAAATTTTATGTTTTTCTTTTACACCAAGATAAAGTTCAGTGATTTTCAATTTTTCAGCCCTTTTTGACACGGTGCCAGAATTTTCCCCAGTAATAATTCCTGTTGGTATATTAACTAATTCTCGTAATCTTTCAACGCCCATCCCATCCCGAATTGAAAATCGTTTTAATTGTTCCCCTTTATCAGAATAATACACGCCTGTATCAGTGAGCACACCATCAACATCTGTCAAAACCAATTTAATTTTGGATGCTTTAATTTTTAATTCATTCTTTGTCATCGTTAATTCGTTAAATTTAATAAATATATAGCTTTAATTTATTGCTTACTAATATAGCATTTCTTAATTTATATTATTCAACAAAAAGTTGGTAGTAAAGTAGTTAGATAAAAGTAAAAGTGATAATTATCTAAAAAATATCTTATAACTAGAATTAATTATTAAAATAGGTCTATAAGAATGAAGATATTGAAACCAAAAAAATTATTAAATGGGGATTTAATTGGATTAATATCACCTGCATCAGCAGTAGATGAATTCTCGAAAGTTGAGCAAGGAGTAAAATATTTTGAGAAGTTAGGTTATAAAGTTGAAGTAGGTAAAAATATTGGTAAGCTTCATGGTTATTTAGCAGGAAGCGACGAAGAAAGGTTAAGCGATCTTCATTATATGTTAAGGAAAAAAGAAGTAAAAGCAATATTTTGCATACGTGGCGGTTATGGTTCTAACAGATTATTGAATAAAATTGATTATAATTTAGTAAAAAGAAATCCGAAGATATTTGTCGGCTACAGTGATATTACCGCATTACAATTAGGTTTTTTTGCAAAAACAGGGCTTATTACATTTGCTGGTCCGATGCTTGCGGTTGATTTCTATTCTGAAGTAAATAGTTATGCGGAAGAAAGTTTTTGGACGAGCATTACTAGCAACAAACCATTAGGAAAAGTAAAAATGCCAAACGGGGAGAAGTTATTTGGTTTAAACAAGGGAGAGAAAATAGGAAGAATAATCGGTGGAAATTTAGCAGTATTATCTTCATTGATAGGTTCAAAATTCTTACCTGATTTGAAAGGCAAGATATTACTTTTAGAGGAAATTGGTGAAGCACCATATAGGATAGATAGGATGCTAAGCCAACTTAGTTTTTCAAATAATTTAGATAAGATTAGCGGTGCAGTATTAGGAGCATTTATTGATTGTAATGAAAAAGATCCTACGAAAAGCAGTTTAACTTTGGGAGAAGTAATTGAAGATTATTTCGGCAAACTTAAAGTACCTGTTATTTACAATCTTTCACACGGTCATATAGAGAATAATCTGACAATTCCATTAGGAATTAAAGTCAAGATAAATTCGAGCAGAACAACCTTAGAATTTTCAGAGTCACCTGTAAAATAGTTTAATCTTTTAATTGCAAGAAAGTAAAGTATTTTTTTTGGAACTTTATTGCTGCTTTTTTAGCATTTCCAATATCTTTAAAAAGGCCAAAAACTGTGGAACCACTTCCCGTCATTAAAGAAAATTCCGCACCTATATTATACATATCATTTTTTATAGATTCAATTTCAGGGAATTTCTTAAAAACTACTGATTCAAAGTCATTTTTAAAAATATCTTTATATTCTTCAAAATCAATTTTTTCTTTTATAATTTCAGACAATTTGACGTGCGGTTTTTTCGGTATAATATTATCGTATGCCCATTTTGTAGAAATGTGAATTCCGGGATTTACAATAAGCAAATTAGAATTTATTGAGAAATCAATAAGAGAAATCAATTCACCTCGCCCTGAAGCATAGCTTGGTCTTGGGTCAAGGAAGAAAGGCACATCAGATCCCAGTTTAATTGCAATGTCATTTAATTCCTTCTTAGATAGGTTTAGGTTATATAATATATTTATAGAATGCAAAGCAGAGGCAGCATCAGAACTTCCCCCTCCCATACCGGCTCCTATAGGTATATTTTTATTTAATTCAATTTTAAGGTTGAATTTTTTGTTGAACTTCAATTCCAGTATTTCTTTTGCTTTAAAAATTAAATTATTCTTTTCTTTCATTAATTTTATGTTATTACATTTAAAAGAATCGAAATCTTCTTTATAAAATTTAATTACATCAAAAAGTTTAACCGGATAAAAAATAGTTTCAATATTATGATAACCGTCAGATCTTTTTTCTATAATATTTAGCCCAATATTAATTTTCGCTGGGGAATTAATTTCAATCATTTTATTATATATATAAATTTTTAATATGTTTAATATGATCCGGGGTTGTTCCGCAGCATCCGCCAATAAAAGAAGGGTTTTTAGCTATTAGGCTTTTAATTAGTTTAGCATATTCCACAGGGGAAATTCCTGTTGATATATATTTATTTCTATATGATCCAGCGCCCGCATTTAAATAAACCCCCCAATTAAAATCCATTTTGCAGTTCTTATAGAATTTTAAGAAAGTTTCAGGTTTTATACAATTTATCCCAATTGCTAAAGGATTATAATCTTGAATAATGTTAATTACGTCAAATAATTTTTCACCCGACAGCAGCCTCAAGTTACCATCAATAAATAAACTCATTATAAATGGAATTGATTTAATAGAGCAATACTGACTAATAATCTTAATTTCCTCGAGATGACTTTGAGTCTCATTTAATATAAAGCTACAACCAGCTTCCATTAATAAGTCAATGTGTTCAGAGTGATTGTATCTTATTTTAGCTAAAGAAAGTTTTCTTTCTCTTTGGTAACAGTCCTCTGCCGGAGCATTTGACCCGGCAACAAAAACCGGCAGATCATTTGCAGCTTGCAATGCTAACGATACCGCACTATTTACAATATTTTTTATGTTCAAATTGTGACCAAACCTTTTAACGGCAACTGGGTTAGTGCGGAATGTATTTGTAGTAATTATATCAGCACCTGCATCAATATATTCTTTATGAATCGAATAAACTATATCGGGAAAATTCAGGTTAGCTAGTGACATCCACATAGGACCATCGCTTTTTAGACCATTTTGCTGAAGCATGCTTCCCATAGCACCATCCAAAATTAAGGGATGCCGAATAACTCTTGCAAAAGAGAAAGGATTAATTGGTTTACTGTTATTCATTATGAAATAATCTTGTTATAAAAGGTTCGAGTTTTAATTTTACATTTTCAAAAGTTACATTTTTAAGTGTCGGTTCTTCAGTAACAATATATTCAAATTTTGACCTAAAGGGAGACCAGATCATATCATTAGTTTTATATTTTACATATAAACCAAATACAGGAATCTTAAAAGCCGAAGCCAAATGAACGGCAGCAGTATCTGGAGAAATTAATAAATTCAATTGTGAAATCATAGCAGCAAATTCATCAAAGTTATTACTATAAAACAACTTAATTCCTCCGTCAGAAATTTTTTCAGCCAATTCCCTGTCATTTGGTGAGCAGATCAATAATACATCATAAGCAGAAATAAATGAAAAAAGTTTTTTATAATTCTCAATGCCCCAAAATCGTGCATCACTCCCTGCTGAAATATTTACGCCAATAAGGAATTTTCTTTTCGGAAGGTTATCATTTAAATATTTAATAGCCATTTCAATAGAAGTTTTTTTCGGAGCATAATGAATATTTACGTCATTTGACGGCAGAATATTAAATAATTTTTCAATTTCCATAAGTCTGCTAATTACATGATGAGCTGATGGTTCAAGTTTTGGAATAGTTCTAGAATAAATTTTCTTCGATTCTTTTTCCAGAGTAAATTTATTTGATGCTTTTGAAAAAGCCACTAAAAAGGAAACAGTAGCTGATACATCGTCATGCAAATCAACAATAGTATTAATATTATTTTTTTTGATAAGACGTAAAACATTTAACATGCCGAGGAAACCTTTTTGAAATACAAATAACCGATCGATGTCTTTATTGTTAGCAAAAACAAAATAATTCTTCTTATCAGCCAACATGAATATTTGGCTTTTAACTCTTTTTCTAATTTCATGGATAAGTGATGTAGCAATAAGAGCGTCCCCGATACGGTTAAGCCTAATAAAAAGGATTTTTGTTTCTTTATCTTGATAATTATCAGGAGTAGATTTAGATCTAAATCGAAAACTCAATAAAATATTAAGAAGCAATTTTCTAAAAAATATTTCTATTTTTTTCATTTCTTCGAGATATCTAGATTATTGAAAATTATTAGATTATCAATTTTTGTTAAAATTTTTTCTAAAGATAAATCTAAAAAACATTCATGATTATAGCGGCACTTTTGCAAATTACATACTATACAGAACAAATCATCTTTGAAAACATAATCTGATTTTTCGGAATATGGTCCGTGCATTAAAGGATTAGTTGGGCCAAATAATCCCAGAGTCGGAATATTTAATGCAACGGAAATGTGCATTGGACCGCTGTCATTTGCAATTACCAGTTTGCAATTATTTATCAATCCGGCTAGCCGAAATAAATCAGTTTGCGGAGCCAGAATGCAGTGTTCTGGAATATTTGAATTTATAAATTCAGCATCTTTTTCATCACCGGGACCCCAAAGAATTAAAAATTTAGCTTCATAAATCAACAAAATGGATTTACAGATTTCGACCCATTTAGAGGCATCGCATCTTTTAGAACTCCAGCCGCCAGAAGGAACAATACCAATTATAAATTTATTTTCAGGCACTTTATCACGAATAAAGTCCTTTGCCCAAAGATTGGATTTTTCATCATTATAAAAGCTAATATTACGAGAAATTACCGGTATTTTTGCAGCATTCAATAATTCGAGATTATGTTCTGCTGAATGATGGTCTCCCCGGCTTGACGGCGCTAAAATATTATATGCATATTTCCTTCCTCTATAAGCAAAACCGACTCTAAATCTAGCGCCGGATAAAAAAGTAATTTGGGCACTTCTTGGATTTGACCATAGATCAAAAACTAAATCATATTTTTCCTTTCTTAGCCGCAGAGCAACTTTTATAGACAATTCGTTTTTAGCCATAGTTAATACTTTATTGACTAAAGGATTGAGTTCAAGAGATTCTTTAGCAAATTCATCAACAAGATAGTCTATCTTAGCAAATGGGAAATAAGATTTAAGGTTATCGAGAATAATAGTAGATAAAATTATATCCCCTATACCTCTTGGTTTAATACAAAGGATATTATATATTTTATCATCAATGAGCGTCAAGCCAGTTATCTCCAATTCCGGTTTCGACAACAATCGGGACTTTCATAGGAAGAGCGTTTTCCATAAGTTCTTTAATTAGATGCTTTAATTCTTCTACTTCGTTTTTATGTGCATCAAACAAAAGTTCATCGTGAACCTGTAATACCATTTTAGTTTTAGTTTTTCTTTTTTTCAATTCATTATAAATATTGATCATTGCAATTTTAATCATATCTGCGGCTGTGCCCTGAATCGGCATATTGATAGCTACTCTTTCTTCGAACTGGCGAATAACATGGTTATTGCTATTAATATTTTTAAGAAACCTTCTTCTTCCCAGCAAAGTTTCAGCAAATCCCTTTTCTTTAGCTTTCAAAACAGAATCATCCATAAAATTCTTAACACGTTTAAAAGTATTAAAATAAGTTTGGATTATTTCTTTTGCATGAGATTGAGAAACTCCGAGTCTTGTTTTTAATCCGAAAGGACCGATTCCGTATAAAATTCCAAAATTTACTTCTTTAGCTTTCCTTCTCATATCAGGAGTGACATCTTTCGGGTCAACCATAAAGACAAGAGCGGCAGTACTTCGGTGAATATCTTCGCCGTTTTTAAAAGCATTAGTAAGTCCTTCATCGCCGCAAATACTTGCCATAATTCTTAACTCAATTTGACTATAATCGGCACTCAAGATAACATAGTCTTTATTCCGAGGAACAAAAGCCTTACGAATTTCCTTGCCCATTTCAGATCTTACAGGGATATTTTGAAGATTAGGTTCATTGCTTGACAATCTACCTGTAGCTGCAACTGTTTGGTTAAAACTTGTATGGATCCTTCCGGTATGAGAATTAACAAGACCGGGGAGAGAGTCCGTATAAGTAGATTTTAGTTTTGAAACCTGACGGTAGTCCAAAATAATATCGATAATTTCATGTTCACCTTTCAACAACTCGAGAGAGCGTGCATCGGTTGAAAAACCAGTTTTAGTTTTTTTGCCTTTTTGGAGGCCTAATTTATCAAAAATTATTTTTTGCATTTGTTGGGGAGAATTAATATTAAACTGCTCACCGGCTAATTCGTAGATTTTAGTTGTATAATTACTCAGAAGAATTGACATGTCTTTACTGAGATTATTTAATACCAGCTTATCAACGCGAATTCCTTCTCTTTCAATATCTTCCAGCACAGGAGCTAGGGGAAATTCAACTTCATAGGCAAGTTTAGAAAGATTATTTTTTTCAATTTCAAGTTTCAATATTTCATAAAGCCGGAATGTTACATCAGCATCTTCGGCTGAATAATTAGAAATAGCATTTAGCTCAACATCAAATATTTTAGAGGGATCTTTTTTGGGTCCGATCAGATCAGATAATGGGATTGGAACATAATTCAAGTATTTTTGGGCTAGATCATCCATTCCATGTTTTTGATCAGGGTCGACAACATAACTAGCAAGCATAGTATCAAAATAGAAATTATTAACTTCAATTCCATAGCTTCGTAAAACACCGATATCATATTTCCCATTTTGGCAAATCTTCTTTATTAATTTATTCTCGAATAAAGGCTTGAAGATTTTTACAAATTCATCAATAGGAATTCGATCATTTAATTCTTTTGCAAAAAAGTCATTTTCTCCTACAAAAGGATTAACTGCAACAAAATATCCTTCTCCCGGCATTGTTGAGAATGATACACCGGCTAAATGTATATTCAGAGTATCCAATGAATCAGTTTCAGTATCAAATACTAATATATTGTTTTGCAATAGTTTAGCTATAAGTTGCTCAGCTGATTTCGAATCTGAGATCAAATGATAATCGGACTTTGATTTATCAAATTTAGTAATAAACTCAGATTTATTTTCATCATCCGAAGGGTTGAGATTTCTTCCATATATGGTCAGCAAGCGGCTATATAGATTCTTAAATTCCAGCTCAATAAATAATCTTTTTAATTTTTCAAAATCAGGGTTTTTAAATAGGGACTTTTCAAAATCTATTTCTATTGGGACCTTGCAATGGATAGTAGCTAGATCCTTTGAAACAAATGCATTCTCCTTCCCTTCAAGAAGTTTTGCTTTAATTCCTGACTTTTCAATTTCTTCGATATGGTTATAAATTTCTTCTACAGAGCCATATTTTTGTATAAGCGGGATAGCCCCTTTGGGACCGATGCCTTTAACACCCGGGATATCATCTGAAGAATCTCCAATTAATGCGAGATAATCAATCATTTGTTTAGGCTCAAAACCAAATTCTTCCCTAATTTTTGCTACATCATATACAACATTTTCTTCAGCAGTTTTCCCTGGTTTAATAATTTTAACTTTATCAGTAACCATTTGATTATAATCTTTATCAGGAGTAATCACAAAAGATTCTAAGCCAATTTTTTCAGCTTTTAGAACAGCGGTGCCAATGATATCATCAGCCTCATATTTTGGAAGGATATATATTGGAATATTAAAAGACTCAATAATCTCCTTAATGCGAGCTATTTGAGGGATTAAATCTTCGGGCATAGCGGCACGAGATGATTTATAATTTTCGTATTTATCATGCCGGAATGTTTTTTCCTTTGAATCGAAGGCAACGGCAATATAATCAGGTTTCGTATCTTCAAGAATTTTGAGTAGCTGCGTAATAAATCCGAATACAGCTGAGGTTGGTTCTCCGCTTGACGAAGAAAGGGGGCGTTTTATAAATGCGAAATACGCCTTATAAGCGAGAGCCATAGCGTCAATTATTACGAATTTTTTATTAGTCATTTTCCTATCGAAAGTTGATATTGTATCATAACAAATTAAGCTATTAGAAGGGAATTTTCAAAACAATCTGCTCACTTTGAAAGGTAATTAATAAAAAAAGTCTCAAAAAAATGAGACTTATATTAGTGACCCCAACGGGATTCGAACCCATATTACCGCCGTGAAAGGGCGATGTCCTGACCATTAGACGATGGGGCCAACTAGCAAAATATTTTGGGGTGAGCGATGGGATTTGAACCCATGACCCTCAGGGCCACAACCTGATACTCTAACCAACTGAGCTACGCTCACCATGTTTAACTACGAACAATAATTCGAAAGTTAATTTATTCCTAAATGTCAATTTAATTCGTACGCCCGAGTGGAATCGAACCACTAACCTACAGCTTAGAAGGCTGTTGCTCTATCCAATTGAGCTACGGGCGCAGATCAATTTAGAATTCATAATTTAGAACAATATTTTATAATTTATTCTAAAAAAATGCGTCGGGGCGGTAGGATTCGAACCTACGACCTCCTGCTCCCAAAGCAGGCGCGATGAACCGGGCTACGCTACGCCCCGCACTAATTCAATTCTTACAATAAAAAATAGAACTTTTAAAATTAAGAAGTCAAATATATTGGATTGCCGCGATAAAAACAACGTTTTCTAAAATTTGACAACAAAAAATACCTGCTATTAATATTTTTTGAAGCTAAAATATTAAATTGTCCCTAACTTTTCCATTTATGATATTTATAATATACTTAATAATTAGCTATTTTCCCCGAAGTACTTCAAGTTTTTGTTAATTTGATTGAGCTATTAAGTTCTGCCAATCATTTGTTACTATAAACTTCCTTTTGCCAGTTATCTACTAACGTGATTGAAGGTTGGGAGCTTTTTCCATTAGGTATTGAAGCAGTTATTTCAGTACCAGAATTATTGATATCGAAGAGTTTTAAAATATTTAGATTGCCTGGATTAAAGACAGCATATGGTTTTCCCGGAGAAATCGATGAACCGGATTCATTAATATCTACTCCCATTATTTTTTTATCCGGAGTAATAAAGTAAAGGCTCTTTCCGTTGTTCATCCATTTGGCAAATGTTCCTCCATCAATAGATATCTGCCATTTGCCGCTGGAATTAGCTGGATTATTTGGATTAAAAGGGATTACATAAATTTGATATTTCCCGGATTCATCAGACTGATAAGCTATCCACTTATTGTTAGGTGAGAAAAAAGCTCCGAGTTCATTAAAGTCAGTTGCTGCTATCGGGACAGGCTTTTTGTCCCCTTGCGCAGGTAATAAAAATATATCAAAGCCGCTTGTGCTGCCGGAATAATCTATTCCCATATACAGGAAATATTTACCGTCGTTGGAAATGCTGGTTATAAATTTTGATATATTTGATTTATACAATAATTTCGCATCGTTGGAGCCGTCGGCATTTTTTATATAAGAATCGAAGACACTATTGTTATTATTAGAGCTGTAAGTTATCTGTTTTCCGTCAAGCGTCCAATCAGGCGAAATATCTCCTTTGTCAAATGTTAATCTTGTCCAAACGCTTCTTTTCAAATCAAAGACCCAGATATCATATTTTTTTTCATTCGGGTCGTACAAATCGCACACTATTCTATTCCCATCGGGTGAGAACTTAGCAGTAGTATATGGAATCATATTAGATAGTTTTTTGATTTCATTTCCGCTTTTATCCAATAATACCAGGTTTTCATTATTTTGATATCCTTGTAAATAAACCAGCTTTCCATTTTGAGATACGGCAAATGTGCCTGAGATTCTTGAATCCCAATATTGAACGTTTTCAGCAACGGGCATAGCTTCTCCTTCAAGCTTTAAATTACCGGTGTCAAATTTCTGAGCTAGAAGAATTGACTGCCGCACAAAAAGTAAATATCCGTTCGCATATTGGCAGTTGGATGATGTAAGCATTAATTTTTTAGGTTTTAGATTATTTAAAGAAGCGAGGTAAATTGCATCGGACGGAGTTGATCCGGTATAGCTATTTTCAGTTGAGTAGATGAAATGATTTCCGTCCGGTAGAAAGAAAGCCCATCTCAAACTTTGGCTTTTTATTGTCGTATCTGTAGGAAGAATTTCTTCCGGTTTTCCACCTGAAGACGAAACTTTGTATAGAGCTCCGGAAGGAGTCGGTGAAAAAACTATTGTTCCATTCGCACTCCATGATCCGCCTCTTCCAGCTGGTGCATCGCATATCGGAAGTGATGTCCCAGCTTCGAGAGATATCTTCATCAGCTTACCTTTATTAAAATAAGCTAATATCTTACTATCCGGCGACCAAAAAGGATATGCTTCATTTGTTGCAATAGTTAATGGTCTTGCTGTTAAAGAATTAATCGGTCGCACCCATAGTTTTTCAATTCCTGAAGAATCAGCGCCTATAAAAGAAATGTATTGACCGTCAGGGGAAATTGTTAGATTGCTTCCTAAACTATTATCGAAGTTGATGCCATGCGGAGTAAGAATTGTCGATTTAATTTCTTGCACTTCAATTTTTGATCTGTCGAAAACGAAAAAAACAAGTAATAAAATAACTGCAATTAAAAGAACTCCGGATGCAGACCAGAAAAGTTTAGGATTATAAAAAACATTTTTGAATAAACTTTTTACTTGCATATCTCCAATAGAAGATTTAGAAGGAGTATTAACGACTAATTTTTGACCGCTTCTTGGAGTAAGGATATTAGAATTTACACTATACATTCTACTGGATCTACCCGCAGATAATGTTCTCTGTATCTTCCTCAAATTTTTAGCTAATTCCTTCGATGACTGAAATCTTTCGTCTTTATCTTTCTCCAAACATTCAAGTATTATTCCGTCAATCTGAGGATCCATTCCTTCTTTTATTGTTGAAATCGGCGGAGGGTCTACATTTACTATTTCGTACATTATTGCTGTCTCATGCACCCCCTTAAACGGAGATTCTCCTGCAAGCAGTTCATAAAGGACAACTCCTAAAGAAAAAATATCTGTTCTGTGGTCAACATCTAAGCCCTGAACTTGTTCAGGTGACATGTAACCTAGTGTCCCCATTGTTGTACCCACTTTTGTCAGTCTGCTTAAGTTTCCCGCAGTATTAAGTTTTGCAAGTCCAAAATCCATTATCTGAACGATCCCGTCTTTGCGGATCATTATGTTTTCAGGCTTTATATCCCGGTGAACTATTCCCTTTTCGTGGGCTGCTGCCAGACCTTCTGCTACTTGAACACCTATGTCTAATATCCTTTTTTCAGTAAGGGTCTGTTTGTTATTCCTTAGAGTAGTGCCGTCAATGAATTCCATTGCTATAAACAACTGGTCATTGTATTCCTCAATGGAGTATATAGTACAGACATTCGGATGATTCATTGCAGATGCAGCTTTGGCTTCCTGAATAAACCTCGCTTTGGTATCTTCTGAAGCTGTCAATTGAGTAGGAAGGAATTTAAGAGCGACAAACCGATCGAGTTTTGTATCTTGCGCTTTGAATACTTCGCCCATTCCGCCTTCGCCGAGTTTCTCAAGAATTTTATAATGAAGAATTGTTTCACCGATCATTTTGCCTCATTATCATTTTAATTATAGGATTTATAAATACGTTATTCAAAATTCATTATAACCTTTCAGAATAAAATCCTGATTTCGCCGGAAAGACAATTGTTCAAAAGATAGAAATAACACTTTTATACAAAAAAGATTTAAGAACTATTCCGCAAATAATTAATTTCTTCTTAAACCAGGGAAAACTATAATTTTTTGTATTGCACTGGTTAGCAGTCTGTTACCAAATTCCAGATTTAGACCACAAGCAGCAACAATATCCGTCTTGATGATGCTGCCGCCCCAAGTACAGCCTTTTATGGTTGTTTTTATGGGAGACATTGACATTTTGTCAAACCAGCCTCCCGATACGATATAGTTTCCGTCAATATCAACTACGATATAGTATACTGAGTTTTTTGTTTTTAATTGTATCTTATCTCCGGGATGCAAGTCTGCTTTTTTAACTAGGAAAAGGTTATCAACTTGATCGACAATATTTTGTAAATCAATACTCATATACATCATTTATTCTTTATAAATTCAATATATTCAGGTTCATTTCGAATATTATCGAGATCGGGGTCTCTTTTCATCCACTCATAGTTTTCCCAACCGGTGCGGACAGCTTTCTTCATAAACTCCAGAGCTAATTTTTTTTCATTTAGCCTTGCATAAAAGCAAGCCCCATTATATTGCATAAGAGCATCATCCGGGCTAAGCTC